>NZ_JCACHU010000177.1:0-14216 GCF_059504005.1 Belnapia sp.
CGACCGATGCAGAACCGAATGGATCAGCCAGCCACTCCGGTCACAGAGCCTAGTCTTCAAACGCCGGTGCGTTGACGATGCCACTGGAGCCGTTTCCGCATCAGCATGGCGTTGGTGCATGAGGCAGGTTAAGCCGGCCGTGATGCCCTCACCCTAACCATCTCAGGCGGCGCGAATGGAAATTACCTTCGGAATTCAAGCCCACATCGGACGAACGTCACGACCGAGAGCCTGATGAAGCTGACTGATGAGCCCACCATAAAAAACCCTATAAGAGGAGATTGGGTTGGCGGCACCCCGCTGCCATCCGCGCCTCTGGTGCAGTAACACCAGACGCATGAAGGTTTCACCCTTGGGCCCAGTTGGTCACCCGGTGCCATTCGTAGCATCAGCCCTACGGGCCGCAGGTCAGAACTTCGGCTGCTTGGCATAAGCTTTCTTTCCGCAGCAGGCCCAACCTGCAAAGCACGCGGACGCTGGCGGCAGCCCGGCTTGCCCGGCACGTCAGGTGGCCGCGAACAGCTCCTCCACATCGGCCTCGGTCAACCTCAATGCCCCGCCATGCTCCGCCTCCAAAACCGAAGCGACCAGCGCACGCTTGCGCTCTTTCAGCACCTCCATCTTCTCTTCGATCGTGCCGAGCGTGATCAGCCGGTGTACGAAGACCCGCTTGTCCTGACCGATCCGGTGAGCACGATCTGTTGCCTGATCTTCGACCGCTGGGTTCCACCAGGGATCGTAGTGCACCACCGTGTCTGCCGCCGTCAGGTTCAGACCGACACCGCCGGCCTTCAAACTGATCAGGAAGACCGGCACCTCGCCGGCCTGAAAGCGGCTCACCGGTGCCGCGCGGTCCTTGGTGTCGCCGGTCAGCAGCACGTAGGGAATATCGATTTTTTGCAGCGCCGCCTCGATCAGTGCCAGCATGCTGGTGAACTGGGAGAAGATCAGCACGCGCCGCCCCTCATCGAGCAATACGCCGAGCAGGTCCAGCAGCCGCTCCAGCTTGGCCGAGCCAGCCTTTTGCGCCGACTTCATCGCCAGCAACCGCGGGTCGCAGCAGGCTTGGCGCAGCTTCAGCAGCGCATCCAGGATGATGATGCCGGAGCGCGCCAAGCCCTTCTCGGCGACGGCCTGCTTGACCCTGGCGTGCATCGACAGCCGGATCGCCTCGTAGACAGCGCGCTGCGGCGCTTCCATCTCTACTGGCTCAGTGATCTCGGTCTTGGGTGGCAACTCGGTCGCCACCTCCTCCTTGGTCCGCCGCAGCAGGAAGGGCCGCACGCGGCGGTGCAGCGCAGCCTGTCGCTCCGCGTCACTATGCTTCTCGATCGGTGTGCGGTAACGGCTGCGGAAGCTCCTGGCGCTGCCGAGGAAACCCGGTGCCAGGAAGTCGAAGAGCGACCAGAGCTCGCCCAGGTGGTTCTGCAGCGGCGTGCCGGATAGGCAGAGCCGCTGCCGCGCGCGCAGCTGCAGCGCCTGTCGCGTCGTCTCGGCATTGGGATTTTTGATGGTCTGTGCCTCGTCCAGCACCACCAGATGCCAGTCCTGCCTCGTCAGTGCCTCCTGGTCCCGTGTCAGCAGCGGGTAGGTCGTGAGCACCAGGTCATGCTCCGCGATCTCGCCGAAGCGAGTCTTCCGGGCCGGTCCGTGCAGCGGCAGCACCCGCAGCGCGGGGGCGAAGCGCGCCGCCTCCCGCAGCCAGTTCGGCACCAGGCTTGTCGGACTGACGATCAGTGCCGGCCGGTCCACCCGCCCGGCGGCGTGCTCAATGGCAAGGTGCGCCAGGGTCTGTACCGTCTTGCCGAGGCCCATGTCGTCCGCCAGCACCCCACCCAACCCGGCGCCGCGCAGGAACTGCAGCCAGGCAACACCCTGCGCCTGGTAGGGTCGGAGCGTGCCCCTGAAAGTCGCAGGCAGTTCGGCTGGCGGGATCGATCCCGCCGCCGCGCGGAGCTGGGCACCGAGTGCCCGCAGCGCCTCCCCGCCCCGCCAAGCAATGCCGGAACCTTCCTCAAGCTCGGCCAGCTCCGCCGCATCCATCCGGGTAAAGCCAATGTGCCCTGCCTCCGGATCGAGCGCGCCGCGCTCGAATATCTCCATGAGGGAACAGAGGATCGGCAAGATCTGCTCCCCCGGTAGGGAGAGCAGCCGCCCGTCGGGCAGGGGCAGCAGGACCGGACCTTCGGCAAATTCTTCTGGCTCCACCCCGGCGGCGATCAGGTTGAGCAGCACGGGAACGAGGTCCACCTGCTGCCCGGCCACCATTACGCCGAGATGCAGGTCCAGCCAGTCGATGCCGGAGCCTTCCTCCAGCCGTGCCTCCAGCGGACCTTCGGCCTCAACCAGGCGGATCGGGAAGTCGGGGGCGACCTCCACCTCCCAGCCATCTGCCCGCAGCGCCGGGACCTCCTCCTGCAACACAAAGAGCCAGTCGGGGTCATCCTCCGTCTCCTCTTCCAACAGGAATGCATCGGCGCCGGCCTGGGAGCCGGGCGGCAGCGACATCCCTGCTGCGACGAAACCGATGCCCAGCAGGCGTGCCACCGCGGCGCGCTCCGCCGCCGCGTCACGCCGCAGGCGGTAGAGCCGCCCCTCGCGCGCGACCACGTCCGTGCCGGACCGCGACGGGGCATAAGCGGCGCGCACATCATGGGCCACTAGCACCGGCCCATAACGAAAGCCGAGCCGCGCCATTGGAAAGTCCACCTCTGGCCGCAAGAGGCCCTGACCGTAGCTGCGCGTGGCATAGGCCGGCAGCCTGCCGGCGGTGAGCAATAGCCGCGGCACCGGCGGGCCAGGTAGCGTCTCCGGCGGGTCGAGCGTCGCCGGCAGCGCCATCGCCGGTGCCGAGAGCCGCCGCCCCAGCTCAGCCGCGACCAGGGGCGCTGCCTCGGCCGGGATGGGCGGCGCGAGCAGCAGCCGTGCCGCGACATGTGCCGGCACACCAAGGTCGACCGACCCCAGCTCGCCGCTCACCGGGTCGGCATACCAGGGAGCCGGCAAGGCGAGGCCGAGCAGTCCTTCCGCTAAGTCCAGCGCGGAGCGTTGGCGTCCATCCGCCTCCAGCCGCCAGATGAGCCTGCCCGACCGCACGGGACCCTCCCGCAGCGGTACCCCATCCACCGCGGCCCAGCGGGCCCGGCCAGTGGCGATGATCCGGCGCAGCAGATCAGGCGGGTCTGCATCTCTGAGCATCCCCTCGGGCGCATAGCGCAGCAGGTCGATCCGCCGCAGGATCGCCCGGTCGGAGGGGCGCAAGTACCGTGCCGTTCCTGCCTGCGCCTGGACGCCCTTACCGGCACCGTAGCTGCCATCCTTCCGTAAGGTGACCGAGAAAGCCGCGACGTTCAGTGAGACTGGCCCCACCGACCGGGCAAGCGGCGCGACGACGTAGACGACACGTTGCCGAATGTCAGCGGGGTAGGCCTCCGGATCCGCCTCGTCGATCGCGGCGAGCTGACGCAGCCAGTCGGCGACCTCGGGCGGCAGTACCGGCTCTGCCGGGGCCGTGGCGGGCGTGGGCGGCGGAGCAGGACGCGGCACGTCGCCGCGTTCGCGCCGGGCGGCGAAGAGCGCCGCTGCAACGTGCTTGCAGTCGAGCCCGACCGGGCAACTGCAGATGCCGTCGAAATCGGTGCCGCCGTCGCGCCGAGGCTGCAGCGTGATGCGCACAGCATAGGGTCGCGGTGCCGAGCCTTTCACCTTCGCCTCGATCACGCGCCCGTTGGCAGACACGGAAAGGTGGCGCACCGCGCCACGCGCTGCATAGGCACGGCCAGCCGCCACCTCCGAATGCGACAGGGTGCGGAGCATGGCCGCGTCGTCTGGCAGTGGTGGCTGGGCGGAGATCGGCATCGCCGCCATCCTGCCGTTGCTGTCGGATGAAGGCCATGCTCGGCCGATATCAGCTCACGGTTCCGTTAGGAATGTCGGTCCGAGCAGAAAGCCTCGCTTCGGTGCCGAAGGGCAATCCGCCGCCACCTCTCCAACAGGCGTTCTTCGGCCTTCTCGCGCCTGCGTCGAGCTTGCCACCGTCGCCCCCGAAAGGACTCGGTTAGCGGCATCAGCACATGGGTGGCGGAGGCGGTTCAACTGCATCCGACGGGCCTTCCCTGTGCAGGATCGGTGAGGGCCCGTAGCCGACGGCAGCTTAGGACAGCCCTCTTCGCTCCCGCTCGATATCGAGATGCCGCTGCATCACCCCGAGCGTGTACAGCTTGATGAGCGCGTGGAGGAAGGCTGTCTTGCCGGCTCCATTGGGGCCCACGATCGCGGTGATTTCCGTCGAAACCGTAACCCGGAGGGGATCAGGACCGAAAGAGCGGAAGTTGGAGACGGTGATGCTTTCAATCTGCACGGTGACGCAAAACCCAACTCGAGGGTTAGACGGCCGCCGGAAGAGGATCAGTGCCCTCGTTCAGGATGGCGAGGTAGCGGCGATAGCCGAAGACGCGTCCGCGCCGACGGCCGGTGACTTCCTCGACGATGGCGAGGCGCTCGAGGTCTGCAAGGGCGGCGTTGACGGTCGGCGCTGTCAGCCCGGTTCGCTCGACCAGTAGTTTTGCGGTCACAAAGGGGTTTTGCTGAAGGAGGTCGTGGAGGCGCAGGACGGATCCAGCCCGCTCGCTGTCGGCGGTGATCCGCTCGCGGTCTTCTTTGAAGAGCTGCACGATCCGCGTGACGGCGTCGAACGCCTGGTTGGCGGTTTCGGCGACGCCTTCGAGGAAGAACTCGAGCCATGCCTCCCAGGCCCCGCGCTCGCGCACCTCCTGCAGCAGCCGGTAGTAGTCGGCTCGGTGCGCTTTCAAATACAAGCTGAGGTAGAGCAGTGGCGAGCGAAGAACGCCGTGAACGCACAGGAACAGTGTGACGAGAAGGCGTCCGATGCGACCGTTGCCATCAAGGAACGGGTGGATAGTCTCGAACTGGACGTGGAGCAGCCCGGCCTTAATCAGCGCCGGCAGCCTGGACCGCTCCTCGTGCATGAAGGCTTCGAGCGCGCCAAGACAGGTGTCCAACTCCGTCGTGGGCGGCGGCACGAATAGCGCGTTGCCTGGGCGCGTACCGCCGATCCAGTTCTGCGAGCGCCGGAACTCGCCGGGATCTTTCGTGCCGCCGCGACCACTTTGGAGAAGCCGGGCGTGCATCTCGCGGATGAGCCGGAGCGAAAGGGGCAGCTCCTTCAGACGTTCCAGCCCGTACATCATCGCGTCGACGTAGTTCGACACCTCGCGGATGTCGTCGATGGGCTGACCTGCCTGAGCTTCGGTTTCGAAGCGCAGGAGATCGGTGAGGGTCGACTGCGTGCCCTCGATCTGAGACGAGAGCACTGCCTCTTTACGGACGTACATGTATAGGAACAGCTCTTGGCGAGGCAGGAGCATGGTGATTCCGTCCAAACGGCCAAGCGCACGCTCCGCCAAGCTAAGCCGCTCAAGCAGAGCGAGCACGTCGATAGCCGGTTCCGGCGGGAGTGTCGGCGGGACGAAAGCGCGGACCGTCTCGCCTGCTGCGACAGTCTCGACAAAGCGGCCGAGCCGCGGGTTGGAAGCTGCGGCTCCGGCCATGTCGGGTCTATAGACTTCTGGCCTAATTAAACAAGAGACCGATGGCTTAATTAGCGGCCAACCTTATGTAAGGGGCCTTAAACAAGGATACCGGGCGATGTCCGCCCCCGGTCAGGCCTGAATTCGGCGGTTATCCGCGATTGCGGCAAGCCCCTACTCACTTGCGGTAAGGGGGTCTTATCGCAAGTGACACCGAGCTAGCCGTACTCGCAGGGAGCCGCCAGATTCGGGCTTTATCGGTGGTGGGCAAGGGGCCGAGAGGACGATGGTGGCCAGGCCGGACCATCCGCGGGGGTTTCTGCGCCGGCCAGGGGCCTTGCCACGGACGGTACCGCGGTGCTCGGCGCAGCCCCGACTTATGCCCGCGAGACGAACTGCGCACGCCGCTCACTCGCCCAAGCAGCCGGCGCAGTTCGTCTCGCCTCGCTCGTCGGCTCCTATTCACGCTCTCGGCTCGAGCGCCGCTTGACCAACATCTCCTAGACCAGATGTCCGTCTGAGGCGGGGGTGGCCCGCCTCGAACTGTGCAGGAATCGCGAGGGTTGCGCCGGATGGCTGGCGCCTTGCCTCAGCACAGGAGACGGACCGTGGGAGAGAATATCACCTTTGTCGGGCTGGACGTGCACAAGGCGACGGTCGCAGTTTGTGTTGCGGAGGCTGGTCGGGATGGCGAGGTGCGGTTTGTGGGAGAGATCCCGAACGAGGCAGCGGCGCTCGACAAGCTGCTGGCGCGCCTCGGTCGAGGCGGGCGGACCCTACGCTTCGCCTACGAGGCCGCCCCGTGCGGCTACGGGGTGTACCGGCACCTCGCAACCGCGGCCACGACTGCGTGGTGGTTGCGCCGAGCCTGATCCCGCGCAAGCCAGGCGAGCGGATTAAGATCGACCGGCGGGACGCGACGGCGCTCGCCCGCCTGCACCGGGCCGGCGAGTTGACGCCGGTCTGGGTGCCGGACCCGGAGCACGAGGCCATGCGGGACCTGGTCAGGGCGCGGGCGAACATGGTGGAGGCGCTTCGCAAGGCCCGGCAGCGGCTAATGGGTTTCCTGCTGCGGCACGGGCGGAGCTACGACGCCAAGCGCTGGACCTGGCCGCACCGGAAGTGGCTGATGGAGCAGACCTTCCCGCACCCTGCTCAGCAAGTCGCCTGCCAGGAGTACCTCGACGCGGTGAACGAGCACGAGGCGCGCATCGAGCGCCTCACCGGCCGCATTCGTGACCTGGTACCCTGCTGGAGCATGGCGCCGGTGGTCGAGGCACTGCAGGCGATGCGGGGTGTCTCCCTGATCGTCGCATCGGCGCTGGTGGCCAAAGTCGGCGAATTTAGGCGGTTCGACAACCCCCGCCAGGTGATGGCCTATCTTGGCCTCGTACCCTCGGAGCACTCGAGCGGTGCCAAACGCCGCCAAGGCACCATCATCAAGGCCGGCAGCCCGCTTGCGCGCCGCATGCTGATCGAGGGCGCCTGGACCTATCGCCTACCGGCCCGGGTGCCAGCTCAGATGCGGCCCCGCCTGGCTGGACTGCCGCGGGAGGTGCTCGAGATCGCCTGGAAGGCGCAAGTGCGCCTCTGCGCCCGGTACAGGCGCCTACAGCCGCAGGCAAGCGGCCGCAGGTCGTGGTCACGGCTATCGCGCGGGAGATGGTGGGCTTTGCCTGGGCTATCGGGGGCATGATGGCACCACCTGCTGCCGCAGCCTGACAACGCAACTCACAGCAGACACGGACGAGGAGGACGCCAAACAGACGAGACGCTTGGGCGAGGAGGTGGAAGGGTGAGGGGATCCCTCGACGAACACTACGGGGAGGCTACGGGCCGATCCCCGCCCTCTAGACAGAGGTAGCCCCGCGGCGATCAGGGTCATGCGGTAGCCAACCCGCGCATCAGAGCTGGATCAACCGTCGCTCGTCATCCGCCTGCTCACCCAAACGCCTCATCATCCAAAACAACGCCTGCACGGCGAATGGTGACGTACGCCTTGGCCTTGAAAGGACGGACATCAGAGATGTTTGATCCCAGGGTTTGATGGTGCAGTCTTCCAACAGGCGTGGAAGGACGCGCTATGGGCCAGGTTCACCATGGGAGCGCCACAACGACAGCGGCGGTCCGTCGAGCGATACAGCATAGTCAAGAGAGCCTGAGAGGGCCCGCCAAGCGCTACGGGATCAACCCTAAGACCGTGGCGAAGTGGCGGAGGCAATCGTCTGTCTCCGACCTGCGCACTGGTCCCCAAGAGCCCAAATCAACGGTGTTGTCGACCGAGGATGAGGCCGTCGTCGTTGCCTTTCACCGTCACACGCTGTTGCCGCTGGACGACTGCCTCTATGCCCTCCAGTTCACCCTTCCACACTCACCCGCTCCAGCCTGCACCGCTGCCTCCAGCGCCACGGCATCAGCCGGCTGCCGGACACCGAAGGTGACAAGCCCAACTGCTCCAAGTTCAAGCGCTAACCCCATCGGCTACTTCCATATCGACATCGCCGAGGTCCGGGCGGAGCAGCACTCCCGTCCGCATCGACGCATGATGGCCAACGAACAGTACCGCCGTTCGCGTGACAAGGCTTTCCAGATTTGGCGGCAGGAGACGTGTGTCCAGATGGCGGCGTAAGATCACGCAAGCTCCGTCCTGTGATTAAACACGCTTAGTCATCAAAAAATGTGACAATGCTTGTCCCGGCCATATGATCAGCAACGTCCTGCGGCGGCAGGCGGCAGTGGCGCACCCGCCTTCGCCGAAGGCTCAAAGTCGCTTGGCACAGTTGCCGCTACCGTGCACCTACAGAGGACGGCCCTAAACATGAACCTGGATCGGCTGGTGCATGATATCAACGATGTTTGCGACGCTGAATTAGTCCCAGGTGCCGCACTGGCTTCGCTCCAAAGCGGTCGTGTGGCGTCCGTGTGGTACTTCGGGCGTCGGACCATCAAATCCGATGCCCATGCGGTCACCCCCGAGACGCTGTTCCGAATCGGATCCATCAGCAAGACCGTCACGGCGGTGGCCGTCCTCGCGGAGGCGGAACGTGCCCACCTGGATCTCGATCGACCGCTCGCTACGGCTGAGCTGGGTGTGTCTAGTGCCCGGAGCAACGATGCCACTGGCTGCAGCCTCCGCCACCTCCTGTCTCACAGGGCAGGACTGCCCAATGCAGTCGCTCTACGCGAGTTGGAGCGGACCAGCACCGAAGCGTGGCTGAGCGCAGTCGGCACTGTGGCAAGACCCGGCGAGCACTTCAGCTACAGCAACATCGGCTACGCCTTGCTGGGCGCGTGGCTAAGGTGCAGGCTCGGCTGCAACTGGTGGCGTTCGGGTGTGCTCGCCCCTTTTGGCTTCACAGTGTCGCCCTCGGCTACCGACAGCGTGGCATCCGGTCATGTCCTTAACCCCGCTTCAAACCGGCTCAGAGCGCTTTGCCTTGAGCCGCGGGACCAGCGCTTCGTTGCGGCAGGCTTTCTCTGGGCGCGAATCACGAATCTCGCGCGATTCGCGGCGGAGCTCGCGGTGCCGTCCACGGCGACAATGCGCACGGTTGTGAACTGCATGGCGACGCCGCAAAGTGAAGTTTTTGTGGCCCCAAGCCTCCGCTACGGGCTTGGGCTTTTCCTACGCAACGATGGCGATCAACGATTGCTTTTCCACGACGGCGAGATCGGCGGTTTTCAGGCAGTTCTGCAGGTGTCACCCGACGATGGGTCCGGCCAATGCCTGATGATGAATGCCTCTGCGCCGGGCGTCGACGCTAGGGGTATCATCGCCGGCGGTAGGGTGACGGGGAGCAACGTCAGGAGCGGCGACGCGCCTGTTCTGCCTGACGAACCGCGACAAGAAACACTCTACGTCGCGCCCCAGCTCGGCTACCTGCGTGTGTCCGCCGCCGAGGGCGGCCTTGTCGTGCGCTCCGGGCGCAGGCACGCCCAATTGCGGGCAGTAGCGCCAGGGCAGTACTTCGGGCGCTTGGCGGAACGCCCACTTGGGCTTCTAATGCAGGGAGATTCACCGGCGGTCCCATGGCTGCACTGCAACGGCGTGTTTTGTCGCGCCACGCGCCTGCGGCCAACGAGGCACGCGCAGTTCGCAACAGAATGGGAAGGAACATACGAGAACGCATATTATCTCGTGGTTCGGTGCCGTCCAGGCGTGATCACTGTATCAAGCGATCTCTGGGGTTCCACACTGGATTGCGAAGCCCTCAGCTTCCGCAGCCTTGCCTGCGCACAGGGCATAATGGTGTTCGGCCGTGGCCCGCAGGGGAGGATCCTGCGCTTGCTTGGGGTCAGTAGGTTCCGAGAAGTGTTGGCCTCGCCGCCACCGGCCGGCTGAGCCAGCGATCTCGCCACCTCGCCAGCTCCGCGGCGCGCTTCGGCCGCTCGAACGGCACCATGGAAACCAGCCGCTCCCCCTGCTGCATGATCAGTCCGTCATCGATCATGGCGCGGACGGTCGCTTCCGGATCGTTAGCTTCTGCCTCTTGCGCCGCCATCACAGCTTGCCGGATCCCGCAAATCCGATCCGCGGCCAGGAGCGCCGCCGCCTGCGCCCGATCGAGCGAGCGTATGTCGGGCGACTCACCCATTTCAGCCGCCTCGATCTCGATCCGGCCTGCCATCAGCCGGGCCACGAGCCGACGCGGGCGCGACCTCCAGTCCTCGACGAGGGTGGCGATGGACGGGGCGAAGGCGTGGTACAAATCGGCGGGATCGCAATCCCGGTCGAAGAAATAGGCGATCTCCTTGTACTGTGCCCGGCCGGGCGGCACGAGATGCCGATAGTAAGCTGCCGGCCTCGGCGTGCCGAACCCGAACCGCGAAGGGTCTTGGTGGAAGGGAGAGAAGCGGTGGATTTGTACCAGAGAGGGCGGCCCGGAGGGCGGCGTTAAGTGGCGCAGCCGAGCTAGGAACCGTGCGGTCTCCTCGTAGTCGGCGGCCGTCTCGCCTGGGAACCCGAATAGCAGATTGTACGACGGGGCGACACCGAACTCCGCACAGAGCCGCAGAAGCTGCACGTTCTGCAAGGCGGTGATGCCCTTGCGCATCAGCTGTAGGAGATGGTCGGAGAAGGCTTCGATCCCCGGCTGGATCCACCGCACGCCGGCATCGGCCAGCAATGCAATATCGTCGCGGCCGAGATTTGCTTTCACTTCATAAAACAGCCGCAGGTCGAGGCCGAGCCCCTGCAGTCCTTCCAGCAGTGCACGGTAGTCGCGGTGTGTGATGATGTTATCGGCGGCCATCAGCCGCGCGACGCCATAACGAGCGACTAGGGCCTCCACTTCTTGCACGACACGGGACGGCGACTTGGCCCGAAAGGCCATCCCGAGGTTATTTAAGCCACAAAAGGTGCAGTGCTGCTTGGCGCCCCACCAGCAGCCGCGCGATGACTCGAAGGGAAGTGCGGCAACCGGCTGCAGGCGCGCTCCAGCCGCCTCAAGCCGTGCCCGGGCCGCGAAGTAGTCGTCAAAATCGGGCGCTGGCAGAACATCTAGGTTATGGACGGGTGATGACGCGCCCGTGGCACGGCCCTCAACCGTCAGACCTGAAATGTCGTGCACTGGCTGACCACACGCGACACGCTCAATGAAGCAAGGAAAGGAGACGTCAGCTTCACCCAGGAAGACGTGATCGACAAGTTCAGGGAAGCATCGGGCATACTCTTCGCCCATCGCGCCATGCACGCATGCACCACCGAGCAGGATTCGTAGTGCCGGGCGAAGCGCCTTAAGGCGTCTCGCCAATGCCAAGCTAGCGAAGACTTGGTTGAAGGTACAGGTGAAACCCACAACATCCGGCTCAGCCGCCAGCACCTCCTTCGTCATCTCGGACAAGAACCCGGGCACTACCTCGTCGCGGAGTGCGGCCAGCGGATGAGCCCCGTCGGAAAGGCGGTAAGGCTCTAGGAAGGCATCGGAGTCCAGCGGCTCCGTCCCGAATAAATCGGTCGCAAAGACATGCTCCAGGGCGCCGAACAGCTCCGACGTCTCCGCATAAGCCTCGTAGAGCGCCGGACCGAGGCGAACGGCAAGCGAGAGGCTGCCATCGATCACGCTGCACTGCGCACCGGCCTGAACGGCGAGCGCTTTTACAAGACCTGCCGATAGGTTCGGGCGCGCCGCCGCACACCAGGGCATTGATACGACCGTTACGCGCAAAGGTTTGGATGTCAGGCGCATAAAGGCGGTCTGTGTGGGTTCGGCCAGACCCCGTCACGCAGATAAAGCTGCGCTTCGCGCTGGAGGAGCTGGTCAAGCCAAGGCTCGCCGAACGTTTTCAGCAGGGCGTAGGCGAGGCGAATGCGGTGCTCCAACTCGTTCGCGCGTATGGCAGCGAGCGCCGCCAGCGCTGGGTCGCGCAGGAAGGCGACGCAGAGATCGCAGGTACGCGAGCGGAAGATATGTGTAACGGGAAGACCGGCGTCTCGGAACCACTCGACAAGTGGCCCGAAGCCCCAGACGCGGATCGTCTGCAGCAAAGCATCCGTGCGCCAGCGATGCACGATCTCGACCAGTGACAGAGAAAATGCGTCGCCGATCCAGAGAGGATGCGCCTGCTCCTCATGGCTAGCAGGTGCACAACAAGGCGCGGTGCGGCCGTCCCAGCGCACCAGGGGACCCGTGCTGAGGCAGGGTCCGCGGTCCCAACTCTCGTCCGCGGTAACCTCGGCGGACACCAGTTCGGCGCCGCGCCCAACCGGGCCGATCGACTGAAAAGCGACGTTCCGGTCGGCAAAGGCCATCACTCTCTGGATGAGTTCTGCATCCTCGCGCGTCAGATCGTCATGATGCGCGACGCGTATGAGGGGGTGCTTGCCAGCCGCGGAGAGGACGCGGAACGCGCGTTCGACAGTTTCGAGGCGGACGAAATCCAAATGGTAAATATCCGTCGAGATGTCCCAGTGGTCGACCGCATCGAACCTACTAATGAAGCGTTCTGCGAGGCGCGCATCGGCCGCCCAATGTGCGGCGGTCACAATGCCTGTCGCAATGCCTCGGGCACGGGCAGCCTCAGCTACAGGAAGCACGAAGGCGGGCGCGAGTGTCGGCTCGCCGCCTGTGAAGTCGATCGCAGTAATGTCCGCCGCCGCCAGATCGTCCATTTGAGCGATGACGGCTAGGGCGAAGTTTTTACCAAGGCGGTTCTGGCCAAGTTCGGGGGCCGCGCTCACGCTGCAATGCCGGCAGCGAAGAGGGCAGGCTTGGGTGACCGAGAGCCCCAGGCGACGCGAGCCGAGGGCCTGAGCCTCAACAGCGTTCTTTGCAAACCTGGGGCTCCGCGGGACCATGGGCGAAAGATCCTTAACCGCCGCCACTAGGCTTCAGTACGTTGACCACACGACTAAGCACTTGTTCGTCGAATGCTTGGTTGCCAGTGATGATTTCCTTGATGTAGCTGGCAACAGCACTGCCTGGAGTAACGGCCTGAGGTCCGGCTGTCGTGGCGCTTGGTAGGGAGTTGACGCCGTGCTTTGCTAGAAGTTGGGCGAGATCCCGCGCGAGCGGATTTGAATCCGACATCGTTTCTCTCCTTGCCTGACAAACAGGCGAGAAGAGCTTGCAGAACAAGTATCCTGAATCGGAATACAATTATTCTTGAGCTGTGAGCGATTTCCTGTATCAGTGCCTGCGATGACGGGATTGAAAGCGCTGGCTTCGTGATGTCAGAGACGCAGTCACCCTGATCCAGGGATCAGGGCCGCAACAGAACCCCCACGATGGCCAACACCCCGTTCCGAGACGGGACGCCGTTCCGCCGCTCGGCGGATCTGCTGAAGCGCTACCGCCCGCTCATGCCGGCCGTGTCTCCCTTACCGACCAGCGAAACTCTGAGCCGTCGCGCGAGCATTGCCAAGTTAGCGACCTCTGTCCGGAATGAGGCCGCTGGGCCAAGCCGGGTTGATGCCAGAACTCGTCACCTACCCCGGCTACCGCTTCCTGACCGAGATCATCAGCCATGCTGTAAGGCTCTATCAGGTCTTCAGTCTGAGCCTGCGCGACGTCGAGCTAATCCTGGCCAAACGCGGGATCACGGTCACCCACAAAAGCATTCGGCAATCGGGCCTGAAATTCAGGGCAGACTTCGCCCGAAAGCTGTGCCGGCGCCAGCCGAAGCCAGCCGAAGCCAGCCGAAGCCAGCCGAAGCCAGCCGAAGCCAGGCGACACCTGACACCTCGAGGAGGTCTTCCTGCCGATCAACGGTGTGCTGCATTACCTCTGGCGTGCGGTAGATCAGCACGTGGTCGTGCTCGATATCCTGGTGCAGGGGCGGCGGAACGCCGCCGCGGCCAAACGCATCTTCAAGCGCTTGCTGACCGGCATGAAATACAAACCGAAGCGCATCGTCACCAATGGACTGCGCAGCTACGGTGTGGCGATGTGCGAGGTGCTCCACAATGTGCGACATCGGACCAGTCGATATCTCAACAATCATGCTGAGAACTCACATCGCTCGACCCGACGCCGGGAGCGACAGATACAACGCTTCAAATCACCCAGGCTGGCACAGCGGTTCCTGCCGGCGCACAGCATGATCTACAGTCACTTCCGACTGCGGCGGCACCTCATGACCACTACCCAGTATCAGCATGCTCGCGCTGAGGCCTTAGCTTGGCTTTGCACGTGCCGTGACGCTCGCGTGCCATCATGGCGGGCGGCA
>NZ_JCACHU010000178.1:0-14063 GCF_059504005.1 Belnapia sp.
GACATTCTCGACAAGGTCCGTCGAGGGAAACAAGTGTTGGAGTCAGAACACTAGGCTGGTGAAGCGGCCTCGGCCAGCAGCGCATCGAGGTCGAGCCGGCGGGTGACCATGGCGAGGCCACCTGCCGCATCCCGCGGCCAGTCCGCTGGCGCACGGTCGCGGTAGAGCTCCACGCCATTGCCGTCCGGGTCGCGGAGATAGATCGCCTCGGAGACGCCATGGTCCGAGGCGCCCTCGAGCGGGATGCCCGCCTCCAGCACCCGCCGCAGCGCGACGGCGAGCGCCGCCCGGTCCGGATAGAGCAGCGCCACGTGGTAGAGGCCCGTGGTGCCGGGCGGCGGCCAGGTGCCGCCCTCGCTCTCCCAAGTATTGAGCGCGATGTGATGGTGGTAGCCGCCGGCAGAGAGGAAGGCGGCGCGGCTGCCCATGTGCTGCTGCACCTCGAGCCCGATCACGTCGCGCCAGAAGCCGAGGGCGCGCTCGAGGTCGGCGACCTTCAGGTGCACATGGCCGATCCGCATGGCGGGATGGGCGGGCGTCGCGTCGGGCATCGGATGATCTCCTTCGCCCAAAACAATGGCGCCGCCCCGAGGGCGGCGCCAATCATCATCCGCAATACCGGGTATTCAGGCCGCGAGCCTGCGCTGTCGTCAGACCGCGAGCCTGCGCTCGACGATCTGGTTCTTCATGCTCTTCTGCAGCTTCTCAAAGGCGCGCACCTCAATCTGGCGCACGCGCTCGCGGCTGATGTTGTACTGCTGCGAGAGCTCCTCAAGCGTGGTCGGCTCGTCCTTCAGCCGGCGCTCGATCAGGATGTGGCGCTCGCGCTCGTTGAGCGTCTTCAGCGCCTCGCCCAGCAGCATGCGGCGGTTGGACAAGTCCTCGCGGTCGGAGAGCTCGCTCTCCTGCGTCTCCTGCTCGTCCACCAGCCAGTCCTGCCACTCGCCCTCGCTGTCGGCGCGGACGGGCGCGTTGAGGCTGTGGTCGGGCGAGGCGAGGCGCCGGTTCATCGACACCACGTCCTGCTCGGGCACCTGCAGCACGCGGGCGATCTTCGCCACCTGCTCGTTCTGCAGGTCGCCATCCTCCAGCGCCGACATCTGCGCCTTCAGCCGGCGGAGGTTGAAGAACAGCTTTTTCTGCGCGGCGGTCGTGCCCATCTTCACGAGCGACCAGCTGTGCAGGATGTATTCCTGGATGGCGGCGCGAATCCACCACATGGCATAGGTGGCCAGGCGGAAGCCGCGGTCCGGATCGAACCGCTTCACCGCCTGCATCATGCCGACATTGCCCTCGGAGATCAGCTCGCCGACCGGCAGCCCATAGCCGCGATAGCCCATGGCGATCTTGGCGACGAGGCGAAGGTGGCTGGTGACGAGCTTATGCGCGGCCCGCTCATCGCCATGCTCTTTCCACCGTTTGGCGAGCTCCAGCTCCTCCTCCGGGGCGAGCATCGGAAATTTCCGAATCTCCTGGAGGTAGCGCGAGAGGTTGCCTTCGGGGGCAATGGGGATAACAGAGCTGGAAGCCATAACGGATATCTGCCTCCTGCGCTGGCGAGGCACCCCGTGACGGCGGCACCTTAGACCAGCGACGAATCCGGCAGTTGAACGTGCTCCGGGCCCACCCGACCGCGCCTGCCTCGGTCACGACGAGGCGAGCAAGGCTGCGATATGGGTATCGGCACCCGGGAAACGCTGCCGAGGCGTTTTTTTAGCGAACGTGGTGCCGCGATGCAACAAAAATCCGACTTTCTGGCTCGGTTACTCGGCGTTACGCTCTGCTATCCTCCGAGAGACAGGCCAAAATTCCCGTGAGGTCGGGCGGCGGCGGGACCTGGAAGGACAGCGCCTCGCCCGTCACCGGGTGGCGGAATCCGAGGCTCGCCGCATGCAGCGCCTGGCGCGGGAAGGCCAGCAGCGCCCCGCGCGCCGGCTCCGGCAGCAGCCGCGCCGCGGCCGGGGTGCGGCGGAGATAGACCGGGTCGCCGACCAGAGGATGCCCCCGCTCCGCCAGATGCACGCGGATCTGGTGGGTCCGCCCGGTCGCCAGCCGGCAGCGCAGGAGGGCGCAGGCGGCGCCCCAGGCGCGCTCCGTCGCATAGCGGGTGAGTGCGTGCTTGCCGTTGCGGGTGACGACGGCCATGCGCTTCCGGTCCGCCGGGTGGCGGCCGATATCGCCCTCGATCTCGCCGGCCGGCGGCTGCGGCACGCCCCAGACCAGGGCCAGGTACTCGCGGTCGAGGTCGCGGTTGGCGAAGGTCTCGGACAGGGTCCGCAGCGCCCGCTCGGTTTTGGCGACGACCATGACGCCGGAGGTGTCCTTGTCCAGCCGGTGGACGATGCCCGGCCGCTTCTCGCCGCCGATCCCCTCCAGCTCCTCCCCCGCATGGGCCAGCAGGGCGTTGACCAGCGTGCCGTCCTGGTTGCCCGGCGCCGGGTGGACGACGAGGCCCACCGGCTTGTCGAGCACGATCAGGTCGCGGTCCTCGAAGAGGATGCTCAGCGGGATGTCCTGCGGCAGCGGCAGCGCATCCACCGCGGGGGGGATGGCGAGCGCATAGGTGCTGCCCGCCCGCACGGCCTCGGCCGCGTCGCGCAGCGGTTGGCCGTCCCGCGTCGCGGCGCCGGCCACGATCAGTGCCTTGACGCGGGAGCGGGAGAGCGAACCTATCGCCTCCGCCAGGAAGCGGTCGGCACGGGTGCCGGCGGCCTCGGGGCCCGCGATGGCGGTGATGGTCTCGGAGGGGGTCGCGGTGAGAGCGCTCAAGGTCCTGGTCGTCGTGATGGGGGTGCTGATCGTCGGCGGCACCGTGACCCTGGTTGCGCTCCTCGTCCAGCGGGCGGGCGGCGGCGGGGCCAATACGGCCTGGCAGGCGGCGCTCGACCAGCCGGAGGGCACCCGCATTGCCGGCATCGCCGCCGGCGAGGGCAGCATCGGCATCTGGGTCCAGCGGCCCGATGGCGACCGGGTGCTGGTGGTGGACCCGAAGCGCGGCCGCGTTAGCGGCGAGATCCGCCTCGGCCGATGAAGCCCCCCTTGCCGCAGAAGATCTGCGCCGCCTGCGGCCGCCCCTTCGCCTGGCGGCGCAAATGGGCCCGGGACTGGGAGCAGGTGCGCTTCTGCTCGGATGCCTGCCGCAGCGGTCGCTACGCCCGCGCGAAAGAAAAACGCCGGAAGGACGCTTGATCCCGGCGCCATCCGCGGGTAGAACGCGCGCCTCGCGGCCTCGTCCCCTTCGTCTAGAGGCCTAGGACACCGCCCTCTCACGGCGGTAACAGGGGTTCGAATCCCCTAGGGGACGCCAGCGGCCTTGCTGGCCTTTATTGAGGCACGGCCACCCGCTTCCGGATCACGAAGCGCATCATCCCCTCCAGGACCAGCTCGCGCCGCTGGTTGTGCACCGTGCTGGCGAGGCCGACGGTGCCGCTGCTGCGCCGCGGCGACAGCTCCGCCACCTCGAGCGCCGGGTAGAGCGTGTCGCCCGCGAAGACCGGCTTCAAGAAGCGGCTCGACTGCTCGAGGAAGCCGACCAGCGACTCCTCGACGAGGTAGGGGAACAGCCCGGCGCCCGGCGCGGTCTGGATCAGTGTCTGCAGCCCGTGCGCCAGCATCTGCGGCATGCCGCGGGCGCGGCAGTATTCCGCATCGTAGTGGACAGGGTGGTTGTCCCCGCTCGCCGCCTGGAAGGCGAGGAAGATCGCCTCCGTCATCGTCCGGCTCGGCAGCACGAAGCGCTCGCCCAGGCGGAAATCCTCGAACCAGCGCTGCTCGGGCACCATGCGATGCAGGCGAGGGTCGAACTCGGTCATGCGCGGCCTGTCCTCCGGGGGTGCGGGCTTGTCCATGCCCGGCCCGCATGCACAAGATAGCGCCGCTTACCATAAGCCTGCGAACAATCCAGGGAGGGATGCCGGCATGAGCGAGCGCACGCTGCGCGGCAAGGTCGCCATCGCCGGGATCGGCGAGACGACCTACTACAAGCACGGCAAGTCGCCCGATGCCGAGTTCAAGCTGGCCCTGGAGGCGATCCTCAACGCCTGCCGCGATGCCGGCATCGACCCGCGCGAGGTCGACGGCTTCGCCTCCTACGGCGCCGACCGCTCGGACGGCCCGCGGCTGGCCGCCGCCCTCGGCATCCATGAGCTGCGCTTCTCCAACATGCATTGGGGCGGCGGCGGCGGCGGCGTCGCGGCAGCCGTCGCCAATGCGGCGGCGGCGGTGCATGTGGGGATGGCGAATTGCGTCATCGCCTTCCGCTCCCTGGCGCAGGGCCAGTTCGCGCGCTACGGCCGCGGCGCGCAGGCGGTGGCCGCCGGCGGCGACGATGCCTTCCTCGCACCCTATGGGCTGATGTCCCCCGCGCAGCGCTTCGCCATGAAGATCACCCGCTTCATGACCGAGCACGGCATCCGGCACGAGGCGCTCAGGGCCATCGCGCTGACCTCCTACTTCCATGCCCAGACCAACCCGCGCGCCGTGATGCGCGGCCGGCCGCTCGACGTGGCGAAGTACGAGGACAGCCGATGGATTATCGAGCCCTTCCACCGCCTCTTCGACTGCTGCATGGAGAATGACGGCGCCGCCGCCGTGCTGGTCGTGCCGGCCGAGCGGGCGCGCGACATGCCGCACAAGCCGGCCTACCTGCTCGGCGCGGCGCAGGGCGGGCACCACCGCAGCGCCGCGCCCGTCCACAACGCGCCCGACTATGCCTCGGCGCATTTCCTGACCGTCGCGCGCAACCTCTGGTCCATGGCGCAGCTCGGGCCGCGCGATGTCGACGTGCTGCAGGCCTATGAGAATTTCACCGGCGGCGTGCTGCTCGGCATGATCGAGCACGGCATGGTCTCGGCCGAGGAGGCGAACGAGTTCATGGTGCCGAAGAACCTCCGCTTCGACACCGGCCGCCTGCCGCTCAACACCAGCGGCGGCAACCTCGCCGAATGCTACATGCACGGGCTCGAGATGGTGAACGAGGCGGTGCGACAGCTCCGCGGCGCCGCCCCCAACCAGGTGCGCGATCCGAAGGTGGCGATGGTCATCGGCGGGCCGATGGTCACGCCCGTCAGCAGCCTCATCCTCGGGACGGAGGAGACCCTGTGAGCAAGACCTACCTGCCCGAAGGCCTGCCCGCCCCGGCCCAGGAGCCGGTCGCCCTGCCCTACTGGGAGGGGACACGCGCCGGCCGCCTCGTCATCCAGAAATGCGGCGGCTGCGGCAAGCACCAATGGGGCCCGGAATGGGTCTGCCATCGCTGCCACTCCTTCGACCTCGGCTGGGCCGAGGTGGCGCCGCGCGGCCGCATCTACAGCTGGCAGCGGCCGCACCACCCGGTGCATCCGGCGCTCGCCGGGCACGGCCCCTACCTCATCGTCCTGGTCGAGCTGCCGGAGGCCGATGGCGTGCGCATGGTCGGCAACCTGCTCGGCGACCCGCTCCAGGCGGTCACGATCGGCGCCGAGGTCGAGGCGGTGTTCGAGCCGCATGACGCGGCGACGCCGCCCTACACGCTCGTGCAATGGCGCCTGGCCGGATAGTACGAGAGCCTCATCATCCCCCCGCACCGTCCCGCAGGCCGTGAATCACGGCCCTGGCGAAGTCCATGGTCGAGGCGCTGCCGCCAAGGTCCCGCGTGCGCACCCCGTCGGCGTTCAGCGTCTGGTCCACCGCCCCGCGCAGCCGGGCAGCGAGCGGCTGGCGCCCGGCATGCTCCAGCATCAGCCCGGCGGCCAGCAGCATGGCGAGCGGGTTGGCGATCCCCTTCCCGGCGATGTCGGGCGCCGAGCCGTGCACCGCCTCGAAGATCGCCGCATCGGCGCCGATATTCGCCCCCGGCGCCATGCCGAGCCCGCCGATCAGCCCCGCCGCGAGGTCGGAGAGGATGTCGCCGAAGAGGTTGGTGGTGACGATCACGTCGAAGCGCCAGGGGTCGAGCACCAGCTGCATGGCGCAGGCATCGACGATGCGGTCGTCCCATTCGACGCGGCCGGCATAGCGCGCCGCCACCTCCCGCGCCGTCTCGAGGAAGATGCCGGTCAGCGCCTTCAGCACATTCGCCTTGTGCACCACCGTCACCTTCCTGCGGCCGTTCTTGACCGCGTAGTCGAAGGCGAATTCCAGGATGCGGCGCGAGCCGACGCGGGTGTTGACGCCCGAGGAGATGGCCACCGCATGCGGGTCGCCGTCGATCGGGATGTAGTGCTCGAAGGCGACGTAGAGCCCCTCGATGTTCTCGCGCAGGATGACGAGGTCGATCTCCTCGTAGCGGCCGCCCGGCACCATGCTCTTCGCCGGCCGCAGATTGGCATAGAGGCCGAACTCCTCGCGCAGCCGCACATTGACCGAGCGGAAGCCGCCCCCCACCGGCGTGGTCAGCGGGCCCTTCAGCGCCAGGCGGGTGCGGCGGATGGAGTCGAGCGTCACGCCCGGCAGCGGGTCCCCATGCGCCTCGATGCCGGCCAGCCCGCCTTGCTGTACGTCTCAGGCGAAGGGCGAGCCCAGCGCCTCGAGCACCGCGACCACCGCCTCGGTGACCTCGGGCCCGATGCCGTCGCCCGGGATCAGCGTCGCCGGGATGGCGCCAGCCTTGTCCTGTCCGCTCATGATGGCGCTCCGCCCTGTCCTGGGGTTGACGCGGGCTACCGGCCCGCTCCGGCCTCGACCGGCTTCATGCCGCTCTCGCGGGTCGCCGCCGCCGCCTTGGGCGAGGCGAGAAAGCGCATCAGCTCCCGCGCCGCCTCGGCCTCGCGGCTGCCGGCCAGCACGCCGACGGAGAAGACGGTGATCTGCTGCACGCCCTCCGGCAGCGGCCCGGCCAGGGTGATGCCGGGGATCGGCCTCAGCTCGCTGATCTGCTGGAAGCCGATCTCGGCTTCGCCGCGGGCGACGACGCGGCCCACCTGCTCGGCCGGGACCATGCGCGCCTTGCCCTGCATCTCCGCCTCGATGCCCATGCGGCGGAGCGACGGAGCGCGCAGCGAGCAGCGCCCGGCGCAGCGCCTCGACCGAGCCGACATCCGGCACCGGCGCGCCCTCGCGCACCACGACGCCGATCCCGGAGCGGGCGAGGTGCCTATGGTCCGACGGCGCCACACGGCCGGCCTCGACCAGCCGCTCCAGCGCGTAGCCGACCATGATGACGACATCGATCGCCTCGCCGCGGGCCAGGCGCTGCGGCATCGCGTCCTGCGTCTCGCCCATGGAGGGGCCCCAGCCGCTGATGAGGCGATGGCCGGTGCGGCGCTCGAATTCCGGCCCGAGCACCCTGTTGGCCGCGGCGAAGCCGCCCGAGCTCACCACGTGGATATCGGCCGCCCGGGCCGCCCCAGCGAGCGGCAGCAGCGCCGCGAGGGCGAGCAGGGCGGCGCGGGCCAGCAGCAGGGCAGGTCGCATCATCCAGGTCCTCGCCATCCGCCGGAGCTTGGGCGCAGCCTGCCATGGCGCCCGCCGCCCTGGCCAGGGCGGCGGCTATTCCGCCGCCGCCGCCATCCCCCCGCGCGCCGCAATCGCCGCCCGCGTCGCCGGCAGCAGCACCCGCCCATAGGCCACCGCATCCTCGAGAGGGTCGAAGCCGCGGATCAGGAAGGTCGTCACGCCGAGCGCATGGTAGTCGGCCAGGGTATCGGCGATGCCCTCCGCCGTGCCGACCAGCGCCGTGGTGTTGGCCCCGGCGCCGACGGCCGCCGCCACCTCGGTCCAGAGCCGCTTGTCCCGCACCCGCCCGCCGGCCGCCGCCTCCAGCAGCCGCTGCGAGCCGACGCTCTCCGGCTTCGGCCCGCCGCCGCCCACCGCATCGGCGCGCAGCTCCCGGATGCGGGCGATGATGCGGTCCGCGCGCGCCCAGGCCGCCTCCTCCGTCGCGCCGAGCACCGGCCGGAAGGACATGCTGAAGCGGATCGAGGCCGGATCGCGCCCCGCCCTGGCGAGGCTGGCGCGCACCCGCGCGATGGTCTCCCGCGCCTGGTCCAGCGTCTCGCCCCAGAAAGCGTAGACATCGGCGATGCGCCCGGCGATGTCGATCGCAACGTCGGAGGAGCCGCCGAAGAAGACCGGGATATGCGGCGTCTGGACGGGTTTCACCTCGGAGAAGCCGCCCGCGAAGCGGTAGTAGGTCCCCTCATGGTCGAAGGGCTCGCTCTCCGTCCAGAGCCGCTTCAGCAGCGCCGCGTACTCCTCCGAGCGCGCGTAGCGCTGGCCATGGTCGAGCCAGTCGCCATCCCTCCGCTGCTCCGCCGGGCTGGCGCCGCTGATGATGTGGATCGCCGCCCGCCCGCCGGTGAGCTGATCGAAGGTGGCGAATTGCCGCGCCGCCAGCGTCGGCGCGACGAAGCCCGGCCGGTGCGCCACCATGAAGCCGATGCGGCTGGTCCCCGCCGCCGCATGGCCGGCGACCAGCAGCGCATCCGGCGAGGTGCTGCCCCAGGCGACTAGGATGCGGTCGAACCCCGCCGCCTCATGCGCCTGGGCGAAGCGCTGGATATAGGTCGGGTCGACCACCGCCCCCTGCGGCGGGTGGATCTCGGACTGCGCCCGGTGGGCGATCATCCCGATGAATTCGAGCGGATGGGTCATCCTGGACTCCCTCCCTGGATCATGGTGCGAGCTGCTGCAGCAGTGCCGGCGGCCGCGCGAGGCCGGCCATCGCCAGCCCGCCGAGCGTCACCGAGACGGCCAGCAGGAGGCGCAGCGCGAGGCTCGTCATGCCCGCGCCTCCCCGAGCGCTGCGCGCCCGGCGGCAAGATGCGCCGCATCCTCCGCCGGCGCGTGCATCCGCGCGCATTGCACGTCGCGCCAGTGGCGCTCGAGCGGCAGGGCGCGGTCATGGGCATGGTTGCCGGCGAGCAGCGTCGCCTCCTCCACCGCGCGCACCGCATTCCCGGCGAGCACCACCTTCAGCGCCCCCGCCTCGGCGAGGGAGGGCGGCAGCCCGGCGTCGGCCGCGGCCGCCAGCGCCTCGGTGATGCGCGCATTGGCGGCGAGCAGCCCCTCGATGCGCCCGACCGCCTCCTGCACCCGCGGCAGCGTGGCAAGCGGCGCCCCGAGGCTGCCCGGCGCCCGCGCCCTGACGAAGCCGATGATCCAGTCCCGCGCCGCCCGCGCCACGCCGGTGTAGACGGCAGGCACCAGCACCGCGTTCCACAGCATCTGCACCGGGTCCGGCGCGGCCCGCCCCGGCGGGGCGAGGCCGATGGAATGCCCGGCCGGGACCTCCACCTCCTCGAGGATCACGTCATGGCTGCCCGAGGCGCGCAGGCCGAGATGGTTCCAGGTCTCCTCGATGCGGAGGCCCGGCGCCCCTGCCGGGACGAGGAAGTGGCCGACCAGCGGCGCCTCCTCCCCGGTGCGGGCGAAGACCTCCATCCAGCGAAGCCCCGGCGCGCCCGTTGCGTAGCGCTTGCGGCCGGTGATGGCCCAGCCCATCGCCGTGCGCCGCGCGACCGTCGCCGGCAGCCCGCCCCGCGTCGGCGAGCCGAGTTCCGGCTCCACCCGCAGCGCGTTGATCAGCGCGCCCTCGGCGACGGCCTCGCGCTGCACCCGGCGGCGCAGCGGCTCCGGCCAGGCCGGGCTGCGGGCCAGCGCCGCATGCTTCAGGTACTGCATGGCGAGCACCAGCGCCGTCGCCGGGCAGGCGGCACCGACGCGCTCCACCGCCTCGGCCGCCAGCCGCAGCCCAGCCCCGCCGCCACCGAGCGCCGCCGGCACGGTCAGCCCGAGCAGCCCCGCCCCGCGCAACGCGGCAATGCTGCCCTGCGGGAAGCTCGCCTCCCGGTCATGCCGCACGGCGGCCTCGGCGATGCCCGGCAGCAGCGCCGGCAACGCGGCGAGCGGATGCGGTGCCGCCGTCATCGCTGCACCGCCGGGTGCCGCGCCCTGCCGTCGCGGCCGATGACAAGGCCGGCAACGCGCTCCGCCTCGGCCGGGCTCGGGAAGGTGGCGCCGTCGATATCCTCGACGGCGGGATCGGTGGCGATGAAGCGCCAGGCGGCGGCATGGGCGACGGCGACGCCGAGGAAGCGTCCCTGCACCTCGATGGGGCGTGACGTGTGCATGGCTGGAACTCCCGGCGCGCCGCGGCGCGCCGATCCGGATGGCTGACGGGTCGGATGGAGTGGGGGCGGCGCTCAGCGCCGACAGCGCATCCCGAAACAGGGTCTGGAGGGGAGGCGCTTTAGCCCTTGGTGACGCGGTGCAAGCTGCATCCTTCAAAACCCGCGGAGCCGGGGCGAAATGCCACGGCAACGACATGATTTAGCGATAAGAGACGGTGGATCGTCAATCCCATAAAGCACGATACAGAACGTGCGATTTCACATCGGCGCGACATCATCTTTGGCGGGGCTGCCGCGCGGCCCTCGCGGCCGAGGCACCGGCGACGTGGCCCGCCTGCGGCGGAGGCGGGGCGGCGGGCCGCATGGCAGCCGCCCGGGACCATTGCGCCGCTGCCAGCCCCCTGGGGCCGCCGCCCGCGCCATGCCAGTCTTCCGCCATGCTGATTCCCCGCCGCGCCGCCCTCGCCCTGCCCTTCATCGGGCTTTTTCCCATGGGCATCGCCCGCGCCCAAGCCCCCGCAGGCCCGGTGCCCGTGCTCTTCCTGCACGGCAATGGCGACCACGCCGCGCTCTGGCAGACGACCCTCTGGCGCTTCGAATCCAATGGCTGGCCACGCGAGCACCTCCGCGCGGTGAACTTCCCCGACCCGCTCGCCCGCGATGACGACGCCGTGCCGCAGCCCATGCGCAGCGGCAGCCTCGAGCAGACCGAGCGCCTGGCCGAGTTCGTCCGCGCCGTCCGCGCCGAAACCGGCGCCGCTCGCATCGCGCTGGCCGGCAACAGCCGCGGCGGCAACCCGATCCGCGACTTCGTCGTGCAGCAGGGCGGCGCCTCGCAGGTCTCGCACGCCGTGCTCTGCGGCACGCCCAACCGCGGCGTGATGGACTGGCCCGAGCGCGCCGGCAACGAGTTCAACAGCCGCGGCCCCTTCCTCAGCCGGCTTAATGCCGGGCCGAGCGACGTGGTGCCAGAGACGGCCTTCCTCACCCTCCGCAGCGACAGCAACGACCTCTACGCCCAGCCCCGCGCCATCTGGTCGCCGACGCCGGACCGGCCGACGGGCACCGATGTCGACGGGCCGGAGCTGCGCGGCGCCACCAACCTGGTCCTGCCCGGCCTCGACCACCGCGAGACCGCCTATCACGCCCGCGCCTTCGCCGAGATGGCCCGCTTCATCGCCGGCCGCGCCCCCGCCCGCATCGCCGTGCTGCCCGAGGCGCGGCCGGTGCTGGACGGCCTCGTCACCGGCACCCCCGGCGGGGTGCAGACCAACCGCCCGGTCGAGGGCGCGACGGTCGAGGTCTTCCGCACCGACCCCGAGACCGGCGCGCGGATAGGCGAGGCCATCCACCGCCGCACCACCGGCGCCGACGGGCGCTGGGGCCCCGTCGCGGTGGAGCCGGGCTGGACGCTGGAGGTGGTGGTCGCCGCCCCCGGCCACCCGGTCACCCATATCTACCGCTCGCCCTTCCCGCGCTCCTCCGCGGTGATGCATCTCCGCCCCGCCCGGCCGCTGACCGAGGCGGACCGCGCGGCGGGCGGCGTGCTGCTCTTCACCCGGCCGCGCGGCTATTTCGGCCTGCCGCGCGACACCATCCTGCTCGACGGCCGGACGCCCGGCGACGTGCCGCAGGGCATTGCCCGCGCCGCGACGGCAACCCTCCGCCTGCCCGCCGCCGAGCTCGGCCGGCCCGTCCCTGCCCTCTTCAACGACGAGGGCATCGTCGCCCGCGCCTGGCCCGCGGCCGAGGGACACATCGCGGTCGTCGAGCTCACCTGGTGACGGGGCGGCTCGCCTGGCCGGGGCCGGGCGAGCCACGATGGCCGGGGCGCAGCCGATGCGCCATGCTCCCGGCGGGTCGCGCTTGACATTGATGACGGCCGCCATCAATCTGCCTCCCAGAGGGTGACCATGCGCGTCAGCAAGGCCCAGGCAGCGGCCAACCGGGCCAGGATTCTCGACGAGGCCGCGCGGATGATCCGCGAGGCCGGCATCGCCGGCACCGGCGTCGACGCGATCACCCGCGCCGCGGGCCTCACCCATGGCAGCCTCTACAGCCAGTTCGGCTCGAAGGAGCAGCTGGTGGCCGCAGCGCTGGAGGCCGCCTCCGCCGCCAGCGGCGCCCGGCAGGAGCGCGACCTCGCACCTGGCGGCGGCATCGGCCGCTTCGCCGCCCGGTATCTCTCGCCGCAGCACCGCGACGGGCCGGGCCAGGGCTGCGCCCTGGCCGCCCTCGGCTCCGAGGCCGCCCGCCAGGGCGAGGCCGTGCGCGACGCCTACACGGCCGGGCTGCGCAGCATGGCCGCCCGCCTCGCCGCCGCCATGCCGGAGGGCACGCCGGCGCCCGAGGACCGCGCGCTCGCCGCCGCCGCCACGCTCGTCGGCGCGCTGGTCCTGGCCCGCGCCGTCGACGACCCCGTCCTGTCGGACCGCATCCTCGCGGCCGGCCTCGACCACCTGTCGGCGGGCGACCCGCCCGGCGCCTGAGGATCCTGCCCGATGCTCGCCACCAGCCTCGCCCCCGCCCTCGCCCGCCGCGGCATCCACTACGGATGGGTCATGGTGGCGCTCACCTTCCTGGTCTCGCTTTCCTCCGCCGGTGCCATGGGCATCCTCGGCGCGCTGCTGCTGCCCCTGCAGCGGGAATTCGCCTGGGACACCGGCGCCATCTCCGGGGCGCTCGCCCTTCGGCTGCTGCTCTTCGGCCTGATGGCACCCTTCGCCGCGGCGCTGCTGCAGCGCTACGGCCTCCGGCGCATGGTGGCCGCGGCGCTCTCCCTCGTGCTGCTCGGCGCGCTGCTCTCGCTGCGGATGACCTCGGTCTGGCAGCTCTGGCTCTGCTGGGGGGTGCTGACCGGGCTGGGCACGGGGATGACAGCCCTCGTCCTCGGCGCGACGGTCGCCAACCGCTGGTTCGTCCAGCGTCGCGGCCTGGTGCTCGGCATCCTCACCGCGGCGAATGCCACCGGCCAGCTCGCCTTCCTGCCGCTGGCCGCCTGGCTGGCGCAGAACGAGGGCTGGCGCATCGCCCTGCTGCCCGGCCTCGGCGCCTGCGCCCTCTCCGGCCTGCTGATGTGGCTGCTCGGCCGCGACTACCCGGCCGAGCTCGGCCTCAACGCCTATGGCGAGACGGCGGCGGCCATTGCCCCGCGCCCCGCCGCGCCGGCCGGCAACGCGGTGCGCAACGCCTTCGCCGCGCTGTCCGACGCCGCCCGGACGCGGACCTTCTGGATCCTCTTCGCCACCTTCCTGATCTGCGGCCTCTCCACCAATGGTCTGATCCAGACCCACTTCATCCCGCTCTGCTCGGATTTCGGCATGGCGGAAGTCGAGGCCGCCTCGGTGCTGGCGATGATGGGCGCCTTCGACTTCGTCGGCACCATCGCCTCGGGGTGGCTGTCGGACCGCTACGACAACCGCAAGCTCCTCTTCTGGTACTACGGGCTGCGCGGCCTCTCGCTGCTTTTCCTGCCGATGAGCACCTTCTCGCTCTATGGCCTGTCGATCTTCGCGGTCTTCTACGGGCTGGACTGGATCGCCACCGTCCCGCCGACCGTGAAGCTCGCCGGCCAGGCCTTCGGGCGGGAGCGGGCGCCGCTGGTCTTCGGCTGGGTCTTCACCGCGCACCAGCTCGGCGCCGCCGTCGCCGCGCTCGGCGCCGGGCTGAGCCGCGATGCGCTGGCGAGCTACCTGCCCGCCTTCTACCTCGCCGGTGCCGCCTGCCTGGTGGCGGCGCTGCTGGCGCTCGCCATTCGGCGCCCGCGCCCGGCCATGGCAGTGCCGGCCACGGCCTAGAGCGGGATCCCTTCGCCCTGTCTCACGGACCCCGCTCCCGCCTGTTGTCTGGCTGAGCAAATACCTCCGATCGGGTGATTCGATCTGATCGGAGTTTGCTCAAGTGAGGCCTGAGCGCGGATAGCGCTGGACGGTGGGGCTTGGCTCTGATTCGCTGCGGGTGATCAGCGGCGGAGGCTTCCGTGGCGCGGCGTCGGATTGGCCAGGACACGCTGGT
>NZ_JCACHU010000179.1:0-51805 GCF_059504005.1 Belnapia sp.
GCGGCCCTGCTGGTGCATCAGCCCGAGGTTGCGAGAGGCGAGGTACGGATGCGGGCGCTGTGCTCGAGGTAGAAATCGCCGCGGACGATCCTGCCGGCGCCGACCCGCAGCATGACGCACCGGGGGCGCCACAGGAGGATCTCGCCCCGCCGCTCGATGCAGAGATCGGCGCTGTAGAGGCCACGCTGCATGGTCAGCAGCGGGCAGTCGAACTCCACCTGTCCCGGCCCCTGCTCCAGCCTGAAACCGGCCTCGGTGGCCAGTTCCGTGCAGAGATATCCGCTTGGCCAGTTGAAGGAGAGCCGCACCACGGCATCATCCACCGGCTGCTTCGCCTCGTAGGAAAGGCGGCAGCGGAAGGGCTTGCCGGTGGCGACCGGCCCGGCCCCCGCCGTGTCGAAGGTCAGCCCGGTGATGGTGACCGGGCCCGATGCCTCGCCCGGATCCTGCGCGAGCAGGCTCTGGACCGACGCCTGGTAGGCCTCGATGACATCGCGCGGGTCGCCTTGCTGCAGGACGCGGCCGCCGCTGAGGAGGATGGCCCGGCTGCAGATCCGCTCGATCGCCGCGAGGTCATGCGAGATCAGGAGCACGGTCTTCCCTGCCTGCCGCAGCTCCTCGATGCGCTCGAAGCAGCGCGCCTGGAAGGACACGTCCCCGACCGCCAGGACCTCGTCGAGCAGCAGGATGTCGGCATCGAGATGGGCGGCGATGGAAAAGCCGAGCCGCACGAACATGCCCGAGGAATACCGCTTCACCGGCACGTCGAGGAAGGTGCCCATCTCCGCGAAATCGACGATGCTCGGCAGCTTGCGGGCGATCTCGCGGTAGCTCATGCCAAGGATCGCGCCGTTGAGGAAGATGTTCTCGCGGCCCGTGAGGTCCGGCTGGAAACCGGCGCCGACCTCCACCAGCGAGGCAAGCCGGCCCGTGATCTCGATCTCTCCCTCGGTCGGCGCCGTGATGCCCGAGAGCAGCTTGATCAGGGTGGTCTTGCCCGACCCGTTCGGGCCGATGACCCCGAGCGCCTCGCCGCGCCGGATCTCGAAGCTCACGTCCCGGAGGGCCCAGAACAGCTCACGCCCGGGCAGGAGGCCGAGCAGGCGACGCCGGCCCTCGCCGTGATCCGGCACCCGGAAGCGCTTGGACACCCCTTTGACGCGCACATCGATCATGGTCCGCATTCCGGTTCCGGCGGCCGGCTACATCTCGTCAACGATCTTGGCCTCCAGGCGCTTGAATGCCCAATAGGCGAGAAGGAAGAACACGGCGCCCGAGACCGCGCAATACAACAGGCCGCCGGCCGCCGGCACGCGGCCCTCCAGCACGGCATGCCGGAAATCATCCACCAGGATGGCCAGCGGATTCGCCCAGTAGATGGGGCGGAACCACTCCGGCACCGCCGAGGCGGGGTACACGACCGGCGCCGCGAACATCAGGATCTGCAGCATCAGCGGCAGGGCGACGTTGATGTCGCGGATGCGCACCTGCATCGCGGACAGCAGCAGGCAGAGCGCGGCGGCGTGAAGCGTGAGGACCGCGACGACCGGCATGGCGGACACCGCCCAGGGCGTGACCGGCAGGCCATAGGCCAGCACCATGCCCAGCATGACGAGCAGGGCGATCACGAAGTCGAACAGCGCCGCCGCGACATAGGAGAGCGGCACGATCTCGCGCGGGAAATAGACCTTCGCCATCAGCGGCTGGTGCGACAGCATACCGCCCGCCGCCGTGCTCATGGCCGTCGAGCAGAAGCTCCATGGCAGCAGCCCCGCCATCACATAGAGCGGGTAAGGCACCGGCGCGGTGTCGTAGCCGATGACATGCGAGAAGATGGCCGCGTAGAGCAGCATCAGCGCCAGGGGCTGGAGCACGGCCCAGAGCCAGCCCAGCACCGATTGCCGGTAGCGTATCTTCATCCGGGTCGCGGTCATCGCGCGGAAGAGGCCGGCGTAGCGGGCCAGGGACCTCAAATCGTCCGGAACGGAGCTCAGGAACGGCCGCGTCGGCCGGATCACCGTCCTCGGGCGCCGGGGCTCGCCGCTGGAGCCTGCGGCGTGCAGGACCTCTACATCGCTGTTCATGCTGCCCTCATTGGGACACTGGGCTGCCGAGCGCCCGCCCGATCACCTCGGCCACTCGCCGCTGGCTGTCCACCTTCGAGAAGAAGGTGAGATGGCCGCCAGGCACGTCATGCACGCGCATGCGCTCCGTCCGCCTGTCCCAACCCTGCGCGACATCGCGGTAGAACCAGATGCGGTCACCGGCGCGGAAGAACTGGATCTCTCCGGCATAGCGCCCGCCCTGCCGGTACTCCCGCACCGCCTGCCAGATGACCGACCAGATATGAAGATACTGCTGTTCCTCCGCCGTGGCGGGCAACCTCTGCTCCTGCCGCTCACGCAGGAGGCGGCGAAGCCGTTCGGGGACCTGGCCGGCGCGCATGATCTCGAGGCCGCGCCGCACCCGTCCGCCCAGCCGCCGCACCCAATGGATCGGCTCGTAGTAGCCGTTCACCGGCGTGTCGAACTGCGCCAGCAACGCCACCTCCCGCCCCTGGGCCCGCAGCTGCAGGGCGAGCTCAAGCGCCAGGATGCCGCCATCGCATTGGCCCGCCAGGAGGTAGGGACCCTCCGGCTGGATCGCCAAGATGTCGCGCAGGAACTCGGCAGCGATATCGGGGATCGTGGTCAGCAAAGGCTCGCCTGCGAGCAGCCGCTGCTCCTGCAGGGCGAATATGTCGAGCTGGAAGAAGGGCTGCTCAGGTTCGAGCGCGCGGCTGAGGTCGCGGAATTGCGGGGTCGACCCGCCGACGAACAGCGGCGGGCGCGTCCCTCCCTCGAATACCGGAATCGCCGCGGAGCGGGACCGGCCCTCCATGCGGAGCCGACGCGCCATGCCTTCCACTGTCGGCTCGTGGAACAGCAGCGAGACCGGAACCGGCCGGCCCAAGGCGCGGCCGATCTCATGCGCCACCGCGATCGCCTGCAGCGAATGGCCGCCCAGGTCGAAGAAATCCGCGCCGGGATCGGGCGGGCGGCGCTGCAGCACCTTCTCCCAGATGCCGGCCACGGTCTCTTCCAGGGCCAGGTCGGACCGGCTCTTGGCGGAGGCCCGCGAGGGTGGCGGGGCCGCCGGCGGCGGCGGCGCGGCGCGGCCAGGCAGCGTCCATGCAGCAGGGGGAGGCCCAAGCTCCGCGATGCGGCTGCGCGGCTGAGCGGCGACTTCCGCCAGGAGCTGCACGTAATGCTCCAGCAGGTTGCCGATCTGCTTGGCAGTGAAAGCCCCGGTGCGGTACTCTGCGCGCACCCATCCCGCGCCAGATGGCTCCTCGATGACGCTGAGGCCGAGGCCGAACGGAGCCGCCCCAGCCTCGACGACGTAGGGCGCTGCCGTCAGGGTGCCGAAACGCTCCATCGGCGCCGCAGCGGGAACCGAGGCGAACAGGGTCTCGAAGATCGGGTTCCCGCCAGCACTCCGCGCCGGGTGCAGGGCCTGGACCAGCCGGTCGAAGGGAATGTCCTCATGCGCCAGCGCCTCGAGCATCGCCTCCTTCGCGCGACCCAGCAGGTCTGCGAAGGCGGGGTTGCCGGAAAGATCGGCGCGGACCACCACGATGTTGCTGAAGAGGCCGATCACCTCCTCGAACTCGACGCGGCTGCGCCTGGCTGCCGGAACCCCGATGATCTGGTCCTCCCGTCCCGACATCTGCCAGAGGAGGATCAGGAAGGCCGTCAGCGACAGCGCGAAGACGGTCGCTCCCTGCCGGGACGCAGTCGCCCTCAGGGCCGACACCAGCTCCGGGGAGAGCCAGACGGCGCGGCTCGCGCCCGCCGCCGAATGGCCCCCGGCGCCGGCCGGAAGCGGCGGGGTGGAGGCGCCGGCCAGCCGGTTGGCATAGCGTGCCAGCTGCTGCCGGAAATCCTCGCTGTCGAGCCACTCCCGCTCCCACAGGGCGCAATCGGCGTATTGCAGTGACGGGGGGCGCAGCTCCGGCCGCACACCTTCGGCGAAAGCCGCATAGCAGGTGACCAGCTCACGGGCGAACAAGCCGAGCGACCAACCATCCGCGACGATGTGGTGCAGCGTGCACAGCAGGATGTGGTGCTCAGGCCCAAGCCGGATCAGCAGCACACGCAGCAGCGGCCCGTCCTTCAGGTCGAAGGGGGTATGGGCCGCCTGCCGTGCCGCGGCATAGGCTGCCTTCTCCTGCTCCAGCGCCTCCGTCAGGTCCGTGACGGCGAGCACCCTGGGGCTGTCCCTGTGGACGAGTTGCACGGGCTCACCGTCGACGACGTCGAAGGTGGTGCGCAGCGCCTCATGCCGGCTGAGGATGACCCGCAAGGCGAGTTCCAGCGCGGCGTTGTTGAGCGCGCCGCCCAGCCGGAGGCCGAAGCTGAGGTTGTTGGCCGCGGACGCGCCCATGAATTGCTCGGTGAGCCATATCCGGACCTGCCCGGAGGACATCGGAAAGGCTTCCGGAGCGTCGGGCCTGTCGGCAAGGCCGGCGCTGTCTCTGCCATGGTCGAGAATGGGCGTTTCCCTTCAGCGTGAACCGGCAGCAGGCCAGGCGTGAAGGGCGAGGCAGGGCGGCCCGAACCCTTGCGGGCCCATCTCCGCGGCACCGGTTGGAATTCTTTCCCCGATCGCCGAGACCACCACCTCAGATTGCCGAGGGCCGGCAGTGGAAAACGTCTTCGTTTCCCTGCCGTCAGTAACGCCTCTGCCTGCACCGCGTTTCCGGCCGACGCCTCCGTGCGGCTTGCGGGCCGGCAGCCAGCGCTCCTCCCTGCGCAGGAGACCCGGCTGAGCCGGGCCCCTTCCCCATGGCTGTACGAACGACGTGCCGGCGGGCATGGCCTCAGCTCTTCCGGACCTGTTGCAGCAGCAGCTCGATCTGCTCCGGCGAGAGCTTGCTCAGCTCCGCGGCGAGGGTGTCCATCCTCGGCTCCTGCCGCGGCCGGATCGCGCGCAGGCGCGGCGCGGCGCCGCTTGCCTTCGCCTTTTCGATCTCCCGGGCCAGGCCCTCGATCGTCGGAGCATCGAACAGGCTGCGGATCGAGACATCGACCTCGAACTGCCTCCGGATGCGCGCCAGCACCTGCATGGCCAGCAGCGAATGCCCGCCGAGGTCGAAGAAATTATGCGTCACCCCCGCTTCCGGGAGGTGCAGCAGGTCGCACCAGATCGCAGCCAGCCCGGCCTCCGTCTCGTTCCGGGGCGCCACATGCCAGGGCGCCGCGCTCGCCTCGGCCGCGGGCGGCACCGGCAAGGCGCGGCGGTCGATCTTGCCGCTCGGCAGCAGCGGCAGCTCCCGCATGTCGACGAAGACCGCCGGCACCATGTATTGCGGCAGCCGGCCGCGCAGGAATGCGCGCAGGTCCTCGGCGGCCGGCATGGCCCCGTTCTGGCCCACCACATAGGCCACGAGCTGCTTCGAGTTCGGGTCCGGCCCCGCCAGGGCGGCCAGCGCGACCTGCCGCACGCCCGGATGCGCCGCCAGATGCGCCTCCACCTCGCCGAGCTCGATGCGGTAGCCACGGATCTTCACCTGGCCATCCCGGCGGCCGAGATATTCGATGCTGCCATCCGCCAGAAAGCGCCCCTGGTCGCCCGTGGCGAAGAGAACGGGCGAGCCCTTGCCGAAGGGATTGGGCAGGAAGCGCTCCGCCGTCAGGTCCGGCCTGCGCCAATAGCCGGCCGAGAGGCAGTCGCCGCCGACATGGATCTGGCCCGCCACGCCCACCGGGACCGGCTGCAGATGCTGGTCGAGGATATAGACCTGGGCGTTGGCGATGGGCTTGCCGATGGGCACGGGCTCGTCGCCGCGCAACTCCCGCACCTCATGCCAGGTGACGTCGGCGGCCACCTCGGAGGAGCCGTAGAGGTTGAGCAGCACGGCCCCGGGGCAGGCGGCGCGGAACCGCCGCGCCAGGTCGTCCGGCAGGTACTCGCCGCTGGTGGTCCAGAGCTTCAGCTGCGGCACCTGCGCCCCGAGATCGGGCGCATGGTCGAGCAGCACGCGCAGCAGGGTCGGCACCAGCACGATGCGCGTCACCCGCTCCTGCGCCAGCAGCGCGAGCAGCCTCTCCGGATCGACGACATGGTCGTCCGGGATGATGAGGTTCGGCACCCCGCGCAGCAGCGGGCCGAACATCTCCCAGATGGAATCCACGAAGCCGAGCGCCGTCTTCTGGCAGCAGACCTCCCCCGATGCGAAGGGGTAGGTGCGGTACATCCATTCGAACCGGTTGATGGTCGCGCGATGCGTGCCCATGACGCCCTTGGGATCGCCCGTGGATCCCGAGGTGTAGATGACATAGGCGAGCTCGCTGCCCGCGGCGGGCGCCGGCGGCGCGTCCTGGCGCCCGGCCCAGACGGCCGAGTCCGGGTCCAGCAGGACGGTCGTGACGGTTTCGGGCAGCGTCCCGACCAGCTCACGCTTCGTCAGGATGTGCCGGCAGCCGCAATCGGCGACGAGGCGATGCAGCCTGGCAGCCGGCTGCGACACGTCGAGCGGCACATAGGGATGCCCGGTTTTCAGGATGCCGAGGATGGCGGCAAAGGCCTCCGCCGAGCGGCCCAGATGCACGCCGACCGGCGCATCCGCTGGGATGTCCTGCCCGAGCAGCGCATGGGCGACCCCGTTGGCGCGGCGATCGAGCTCGGCATAGGTGATCGGGCGCCCGGCCTCGATGAGCGCGACGGCGTCCGGGGCACGGCGAAGCTGCGCTTCGAAGGCCTGCTCGATGCGCAGATCCCGGGGATAGTCGGCCGCGGTGCGGTTCCACTCCACCAGCATCCGCTGCCGCTCCGCCTCGTCGAGCAGGGGCAGCCGCGACACCGGGACCGTCGGCGCGGCAAGCGCTTCCGAGAGCAGGTTGACGAAGTGCCGCGCCATCCGCTTGATCGTCGCAGCCTCGAACAGGTCGCAGCTGTATTCGAACTGGCAGTAGAGCCCGTCCTTATGCTCCACCACCTCCAGCGTGAGGTCGAATTTCGCCAGGCCGCTGTCGAATTCGAGCTCCTCGATCTCCAGCCCCGGCATACGCGCCACCTGCTTCGGCGCGTTCTGGAGGATGAACATCACCTGGAAGAGCGGCGTGTGGCTGCGGTTGCGCTCCGGCTTGAGATGCGTGAGCAGCCGCTCGAAGGGAAGGTCCTGATGCGCATAGGCGCCGAGTGCCCCCTCCCGCACCCGCTGCAGCACCTGCAGAAAGCCGCAATCGCCCGAGAGGTCCGTGCGCATGACCAGGGTGTTGACGAAGCAGCCGATCAGCTTGCCAAGGTCCGGATCATTGCGCCCGGCAACGGGAGTGCCCACCAGGATGTCCTGGCTGCCGCTGTAGCGCGACAGCAGGACCTGGAAATTCGCCAGGAGGCCCATGAAGAGCGTTGCACCCTCCCGCGTGCAGGCCTCCTTCAGCCGGGCGGTCAGGGCGGCATCGATGCTGAAGCTGTGCAGCGACCCGTGATGGCTCTGGACCGCCGGCCGCGGGCGGTCGGTCGGCAGTTCCAGCAGGTCGGGAGCGCCACGGAGACTGGTCTCCCAGTAGTCGATATCGGTGGCCAGGGCCTCGTCGGTGAGGTGATCCTGCTGCCAGCGGGCGAAATCGGTGTACTGCAGCGGCAACGGCGACAGGTCGAGCTGCCGGCCCGCCATCCGCCTCTCGTAGAGCTCGGCGATCTCCTCGAAGATGATGCTCATCGACCAGCCGTCAGTGACGATGTGGTGGATGACCAGCACCAGCAAGTGCTCCTCCGGGCTGAGGCGGAGCAGGCGGAGGCGCAGCAACGGGGCACGGCCGAGGTCGAAGACCTTGCGCCCCTCCTCCGCCGCCAGCCGCAGCGCCTCGGCCCTGGCCTCGGCGGCGGGCAAATGGGAGAGGTCACCGAACGGAAGGTCGATCGCCGCAGCCCGGTGGACTTCTTGCAGGATATCGCCATCCTGCTCCGTGAAGCTCGTGCGCAGCGCCTCGTATCGCTCGATGAGCGCCAGGAAGCTCTCGTGCAACGCCGTGGTGTCGAGGCGGCCCTTGATCAGCAGCGCCCGCGGCAGATTGTATGCGGGCGTGTCCGGTTCGATCTGCTCCAGCAGCCAAAACATGCGCTGGGCGAAGGAGGTCGGGAAGCGGGCACCTTCCGGTGTTTCTTCGATCGGCTTCATGCGCCCACATCCCATTGCTTGGCCCGGCACAACAAGGCCCTGAAGCGCTTTTTCCGTGCAGGATTTCGTGAAATTAGACGACTTCCGGCCAACCCTCAGGCGAAATGGAACGGCCCTGAAAGAAACGCGATCCAGGAGGCAACAAGCGGAACTGCCATGTTCTTCGGCTTTTGCCGGAATGGAGCGGCAGGGTCGGCGCCGGATACTCTCCGAATTGATGGTCTCCAATACCGTCAACCTGACTGAAGGCCTGAGGGCAGAACCCGGCCCGGTAGATGGCGGAATGCGCTCACTGCCGCCAGACGCTTCCATGCCGGATACTGCTTTCCGGAAGCGGTTGACCTAACCCTCGGATCGCTTGACCCGACGGCACGGCAGACCTGCGACGCCGCAGCCACGGCGCTCACCGGGATCGGGATGGGGTTCCATGCGGCGGCCAGGAACCACATGATGCCGGCACATGAGCGAAAGCGGAGGAGGGCGGCATGTGGTGGCCATCTCGTCGGGCGCGCATGGCCGTGGCGGCCATATGCGTCCTGGGGCTTGCTTCGAATGCGCTGGGGAGCGCAGACGACGACGCATCGGCGGTATTCGGTGTCAGGATCCCTGCCGGGTATCGCGACTGGCGGCTGATCAGCGTGGCTCATGAGGCAGGCAGCCTCAACGACATCCGGGCCATTCTCGGCAACGACATCGCCGTGAGGGCTTTCCGGGACGGCACGCGCCCCTTCCCCGACGGTGCGATCATCGCAAGACTGGCGTGGCAGTACGTACCCTCCGCCGAGAACAATGCGGTCTTCGGTCAGGCCCAATCCTTTGTCCCGGGCGCTGCCACCAACGTCCAGATCAGCGTCAAGGATTCCCAGAGATACGCCGGCACGGGCGGTTGGGGATATGGCCAATTCGAAGACGGCAAGCCGAACCGCAGCGAGGCCCTGCTCAACACATGCGCCCCCTGCCACGCGCGTGCGTCGAAGACGGACGACTTCGTCTTCACCCGTTACGCGCCATAGCGCCCTTGCCCGCTGACGCAGCGGAGGCTTGCGGCGTCATCCCGGTCATCGCCGCGAACGGGCCTCGGACAGGCTGAACCTTTCGCCCATCGCGCGGCAGAGGCTTTCGAACATGGCCTGCTCGTCGGCATCCGGCCTGCCGGTAGAGCCAGGGATGGGAAGGCGCGGTGACGTCCGGGCCTTCGCCCACATCTCCGACCTTGGACGCTTCGCATGTGCGGCCGAGGCAAGGTGCGCAGGGCCCGCAGGTCAACTGGCCACGCCTCCGGCAGCCCGCGCAGGCGCTCGGCTTGGCGGCGGGCGGTCCTACAGCGACACCCTGCCCTCGATCACGGTTGCCACCCGGCCCCCTACCCAGATCTGCCCGCCGTCGCTGCTGACGTGGATGCGCCCCTGGCGCCCGAGTTTCGTTCCCTGGCATGCGATGTAGCGAGCCCGCGCCCGTCCGCTGCCCACCAGCCATTGGGCGATGCTGGCGTTCAGGCTGCCGGTCACCGGATCCTCGTAGCCCTCGCGGCACACGAACCCGCGCACCTCGAAATCAGCGTCCGTCCCATCCCTGTCCCGATCCCAGGGCGCGACCACGCCCAGCGGCACATCGCCGAGCACGGCGTAGTCGGGAGTTGCCGCAAGCGCCTCGGCCCGCGAACGCAGCAGCACGGCGACCCAACCGGGCCCGTTATCGACCCAGCTCGCATCGACCGCCGCCTCGGCCCCGAGCCCGAGGCCGCGCAGGATGCGCGCGACAAGCTCCTCGTCAACCGGCCCTGAGCGCAGGAGCGGCGGCGCGGCGAAGGCCAGCCTCTCCCCCTCCCGGCGGATGCGGACCAGCCCCACATCGCACTCCTGCACGATGTCCTCGCCGCGAGGCATCCCCCCGGCCGCAAGCCAGGCATGACAGCTGCCGAGGGTCGGATGACCGGCGAAGGGCAGCTCGCGGGCGGGCGTGAAGATGCGGACACGGTAGTCTGCCTCGGGCCTCGTCGGCTTGAGTAGGAAGGTGGTCTCGCTCAAATTGGTCCAGTTGGCGAAGGCGGCCATCGTCCCGTCGGGCAGGCCGTCGGCGCCGGCAACGACCGCGAGCGGGTTGCCCCCCAGGCTTCGTCCCCCGAACACGTCGACCTGGTGGAATGCGTAATCCGGCATGGCTGGTCTCCCTGCGCGCGACACCCAACCTCCTCCCCGAGCGCGCCGATGGCCCGGTACGGTCGCATCGAGGCGGCAAAAACTGTTCCGGCGTCCGGGCAGCACACCATCACGCCGCCCAAGGACGCCGCGCAACAGGCTGATCCCACCAGCGGCCTCCTATGGCGCGACCGGCAATACGGTCCCAAGGAGCGGCCCATCCAACAGGACAGCTCGGGCACCCCGCGGCACCGCCCCGATCCAGGCTTATGCGAGGGCATGCACCACCGGCGCCGGGAGCGCCGCCATGACGCCCTTGCGGCCGGCAGCCCTGGCCGGGCCGGGCCGCGCAGCCGAAGCCAAGGAACACGGAGAGTTGGACGACAATCACCGGTATCAGGCGGGCACGACTGGAAGCGACGTAAAGGCCTGGCTCCGTTATCCACCTGACGGGGTAGGATGACACCCCATATTCCAACGGCTGGCGCCCCATCATGCCGTCACCGCAGGTCGCTCACCGGCTTCTCGCATGACGCTGCCGCTCAGGCACGCTAGATCATCGAAACCTTCGCGTTTGGCAATCACAGGGACCCGCGAGAGGATTGAAGGTGACCGCAGCTTCAACCCCAAGCACTGCCCCGAACGACCGGCCCAGTCATCCATTCGCGCCTCGGCACGACATCCTGGGCGACGATCCAGTCACCTGGGGCGAGCAGATCGCGGTCATCCAAAGCGAGCTGCTGGAAGCCGTGGCGAGGGGATGCTCCCTCGAAACCTGCCTTGTCGCCATCGCGGCCGCAGTGTCGTCGCTCCAGCCGGCGACGCGCGGCTATATCTTGCTCCCGGCCGCCGACGGCAAGGTCTTCGCCCGCAGCTTCGCCGCCGATCCGCGCAGCCCGTTCGGTGACGGCGTCCGGGACGCGCCCATTTCGACACTGGCTATCGGCACCTGCGGACAGGTGGTGTATCGCGGCGAGCCTGCGATCTGCACCGATATCGCCGCCGATGACCGCTGGGCGCCGGCCTGGCGGGAGCTGTGCCTCGAGCACGGCATCCGGGCCTGCCGGTCCGAGCCGATCCTGGGAAGCGCGGGCACCTGCCTGGGCTCCCTCATGCTCGCCTTCGACGAGGCACGCGAAGCGAGCCAACGCGAGCTTCAGATCGCACGCTTCGGCACACGCATCGCCGCCATCGCGATCGAGCGGGATCAGGCCGAGCGGGAGCGCGCCTACTTCGTCGATCGCCAGCGCCGCATGTTCGACCAGGCCCCCGGGTTCATGTGCATGTTCGAGGGGCCGGAGCACATCTGTACCTTCGCCAATGCCGCCCATCGGCGGCTGTTGGGGCACGAAGATCTCATCGGGAAGCCGGTGCGGCAGGTTTTCCCCGAATTCGCAGACCAGGGCTTCGTCGAGCTGCTCGACCGGGTATACGCCACCGGCGAGCGCTATGTCGCCAAGGCCGCCGCCGTCAGGTTGCGCACCGACCCCGCCGGCACCGAGCGGGAACTCTACCTCGACTTCGTGTACGAGCCCGTGGTCGACGGAGCTGGCCGGGTCGTTGGCATCGCCTGCGAGGGCCATGACGTCACGGAAGCGATCGCCACGCGCGAAGCGCTCCGCCGAAGCGAGGCACGGCAGGGATTCCTGCTCGCGCTGGGGGACCGGCTGCGGCGCCTGAGCGACCCGGCCGAGGTGACGCTTGCCGCCGCCGAGATGCTTGGCCGCCACCTGGGCGTCGCGCGCGCCGGCTATGGCGAGCTGGACTCCTCCGGGGAGGTGATCAGGGTCGAGCGCGACTGGGCCGGCCGCCTGCCGAGCCTTGCAGGAGAGGCCCGGCTGCTGGACGGCTTCGGCACGACGATCGCGGCCGAGCTTCGCGCGGGGCGCACGCTGCGGGTGGACGACAGCGCGGCCGACCCACGGGCAAGCGGCCAGGATGTTGCCGAAACCTGGGCCAGCATCGATCTGCGCGCGATCATCGCGGTGCCGCTGATCAAGGGCGGGCGCTTCGCCGCATTCCTCTATGTTCACGAGCCGGAGCCAAGGGTCTGGACGGATGACGAGGTGACGCTGGCCGAGGAGGTGGCCGAACGGACCTGGAGCGCGGTGGAGCGTGCCCGGGCCGAAACGGCGCTGCAGGCCAGCGAGCGCGAGCTGCAGCAGCTGGCGGACACGCTCCCGGTGCTGGTCTCCTACCTCGATGCGGAGCGGCGCTACCGCTTTGTCAACCGGCCCTACGAACTCTGGTTCAAGCGGCCGAAGGCCGACATCGTCGGCAGGCACGCCGCCGATGTCATCGGCGCCGAGGCCTATGCGCAGGTGCGGCCACACCTCGACCGCGTCTTCGCCGGCGAGACGATCACCTTCGAGCAGCGCATGACCTATGCGCCGGGGCACGACCGCCATGTGCATGTGGATTACGTGCCCCGCCTTGCCGGCGGCCGCGTGGAGGGCGTCTATGCCCTCGTTCAGGACATCACCCCGGCAAAGCGCGCCGAGGAGAAGCTGCGGCACAGCGAAGCCCTGTTCCGGGGCGTGTTCGACTCGGAGCTCATGGGGCTGACGATCTTCGATACGGGCTCGGGCGAGACGCTGACCGTCAACAAATGCTTCCTCCGGATGACCGGCCACAGCCGTGCCGATTTCGACGAGGGGCGCTGGGACTGGCGCGAGTTCACGCTGCCTGAATACCTGCCCCTGGACGAGGCGGCCGTCGCCCAGGCGCGGGAGCGCGGCTGGTGGGACCCCTTCGAGAAGGAGTATCGCCGGCGCGACGGTTCCCGCTTTCCGGTCCGGATCTCGTCGGCCCCCCTGCCGGGTGAGCCTGGGCGCGTCGTCGTCTCGGTGCAGGACATCAGCGCCATGCGGGCCGCGGAGGCCGAGCTGCGCCGCAGCGAGCAACGCCTGCGGCTTGCCAAGCAGGCCGCCGGCCTCGGGGTCTGGGACTGGGACCTCGTCACCGACGAGATCACCTGGTCTCCCGAGATGTACGGCCTGCTGGGCGTCGACCCGAGCACGCCGGCGACGCAGCTCTATGCGGCCTGGGCCGAAGCGCTCCACCCGGAGGACCGGGCCGAAGCAGAGCCGCTGGTGCAGGCGGCAGCGCGCAACGGGGGCTCCTTCAACTTCGACTTCCGCCTCATGGCCGGGACCGGCGAGATGCGATGGATCCGGTCGCAGGCCGTGGCCGTCGATGGGCCGGACGGCACGCCGATCCGGCTCACCGGCGTGAACCTCGATGTCACGGCGGAGCGCCGCGAGAAGGAGCGCCTTCACCAGACGGCGCAAACGCTCGCGGCCGCGGTGGCCGAGCGCACGCGCGAGCGGGACCGCATCTGGGACCTCAGCCGGGACATCATCTCGGTCTGGAGCATCGACGGCGTGCTGCGCCAGGCCAGCCCGGCCTGGGAGCGCATCCTCGGCTATCCGGCCAGCGAGGCCGAAGGCCGGCGCCATGTGGAGCTCAAGCACCCGGACGATGTCGAGTACGGCGTGCGGGGCCTCAGCGAGCTGGCGTCCGGTTCCGCCCTGAGCGGCCATGAGGATCGGTACCGCCATGCCGATGGCAGCTATCGCTGGATCTCCTGGACCGCCGTGCCGCAGGGCGAGGTCGTGGTTGCGATCGGCCGCGACGTGACCGCGGAGCGGGAGCGGCTGGCCGAGCTCGAAGCCGCGCAGGAGGCGCTGCGCCAGAGCCAGAAGATGGAAGCGATGGGCCAGCTTACCGGCGGCGTTGCCCATGACTTCAACAATCTGCTGACCCCCATCGTCGGCGTCCTCGACCTGCTCCAGCGCAAGGCGGTCGGCGGCGAGCGGGAGCAGCGCCTGATCGCCAATGGCATCCTGGCTGCCGACCGGGCGAAGACGCTCGTGCAGCGCCTGCTCGCCTTCGCCCGCCGCCAGCCGCTGCAGCCGGTGCCGGTGGACATCGCCAAGCTCGTCACCGGCATGTCCGAGTTGGTTGCGAGCACCTCGGGGCCGCAGATCAAGGTCGTGGTCGAGGCACCGGACGGCCTGCCGCCAGCCAAGGCCGACCCGAACCAGCTCGAGATGGCACTGCTGAACCTCAGCGTGAACGCACGGGACGCCATGCCCGACGGCGGGACACTCCGCATATCGGCGAGTGCCGAGATCGTCGGCGCAGGCCATGGCTCCGGTCTCAGGCAGGGGGCATATGTGAGACTCTCGGTCGCGGATACCGGCGCCGGCATGGACGAGGCAACGCTGAAGCGCGCGGTCGAGCCGTTCTTCTCGACCAAGGGCGTCGGCAAGGGCACGGGCCTCGGCCTGTCGATGGTGCATGGCCTCGCCCTGCAGCTCGGCGGCGCCTTGACCATACGAAGCCGGCCCGGGCTCGGCACGAATGTCGAGCTCTGGCTTCCTCGCAGCGATGCCGCTCCGGAAGCGACCGACGCCGCGCCCGGTGCGGCGCCCATCGATGCATCGCGGGGTACGGCGCTGCTGGTGGACGACGAGGAGCTGGTTCGCCGGAGCACGGCCGAGATGTTGGCGGAGCTCGGCTATGTCGTCGTCGAGGCGGCCTCGGGCGAGGAGGCGATGCGGCTGATCGATAGCGGTGCGCGATTTGACCTGCTTGTCACCGACCACCTCATGTCCGGCATCAACGGCACCGACCTCGCCCGCGCGACGCAATCGGTCCGGCCCGGACTGGCGATGCTGATCATTTCAGGATACGCCGAGACCGACGGCATAGCGGCTGACCTGCCGCGGCTTACCAAGCCGTTCCGTCGTGACGAGCTGAGCGCCGCGTTGGGTCATGTGTCCAAGCGGCCCTGATGGCCTGAGCGGGAAGTAGCCCCCCAAACCCCGGTTGCATCACCCTCCGCCCTACCATTGGACGCTGCAAGTCGACGTCCAACTCGAACAATGGAACGGAAGCTTGAGGGACCCGCAAACGGCGCGGTTACTTCGCGCCTTGCGGCCATGCCCACCACAGGAGAGCCGCCGCCAGAAGCCAAACCGTGACAATGAACACGGCGCCCGCACGGCTGACCGCCCGCCCCCCGGCCTTCGCGGCGGCCATGCGGTGCTCGGCCATGATGTCGGACGGAACCATCCGAACGGCCAACAGGATCGCCAGCGGCAGCAGGATGGCTTCGTCGAGGTAGCCGAGCACCGGGATGAAGTCGGGAATGAGGTCGATGGGCGACAAGGCATAGGCGGCAATCGCCAGGGCGAACGCCCTCGCGTACCAGGGCGTCCGCGGGTCCCGAGCCGCAAGGTAGAGCGCGTGAACGTCACGCTTGAGGGCCTGCGCCCAAGCCTTGATCCGTTTCAGCACCTGCGTCGCCCATCCAGCCTGCCCATTCGATTACCTGGACTTTCGCCCGAAGTCTGCCTTCCCCCGAAGACGCCAGATCCGATGGGATCGCCTGTTCCGCCCGGGCAAGGCGCCGGTGCCGGCATCGCGGTGCGGGTGGGTGCTTCGCGTGCACCGCGGGCACCCGTTGCGGACAAGGGCCAGCCTCAGACGGCACCCGCGGCCACCGCCCGCGATGCCGCAGGCGGCAAGGGCTGACCAATTGCGCCGCGGCAGCCGAGATGGCCGAAAGGTCGGATGGGGCGCTTCCGCCGCCGGTACGGGCCTGCGGCCCAAGGCGCGAGGCCATCCGTGCCACCGGTTCGGGTTGGCTGCGTTGTCTGGCAGCGGGGTGGAAAGCGCCCCATGAGCTGCAAAGGGACGACCTGCATGACCATCTCCGAAATGCTGAGCGCGGCGGTTGGCAAACCCGTTGCCACGGCGGCCCGCGCCGCCCGCCAGGCGCTCGAGCGCATCGCGCCAGCGAAGGAAGCGATGACGCCGCCACGCACGGCACGCAAGTCGAAGGGCTGGCGCAAGCACCTCCGGGCGGCGAAGGCGCAGCAGCGAGGCTAGCAGGCCGCAACGGGCGGGCCGGAGCGCCATGCCCGCATGACGCTGGCACCCAGGCCCTGGTCCAGCCCAGGTCACGCCCGTCGGCAGGCGAGCCGGCAGGCTGAAGGCCGTGCAGGTCCCGCTTGACCTCACCAGTCTGGAAAGCCCTGATATCGCAGGCACTTCATTGACAAGGCTTCATGCCCGACCTGTTCAGCCCCTACACCCTGAAGGGCGTGACCCTCCGCAACCGCATCGCAATGTCGCCCATGACCATGTACCGGTCGGTGGACGGCAGGGTGGGCGACTACCACGTCATGCTGATGGGCTCGCGCGCCGCCGGCGGCTTCGGCCTGGTCTTCCCCGAGCAGATCGCCATCACCCCGGACGGCCGCACCGGCACCTGCTGCGCCGGCCTCTGGGATGACGCCCAGGTGGAGGGCCTGGCCCGCGTCTGCGCCCTGGTGAAGGAGATGGGGGCCGTCCCCGCCATCCAGCTCGGCCATACCGGACGCAAGGGCAGCGAGCAGAAGCCGTGGGAGGGCAAGCGCCAACTCGCCCCGGATCACCCGGATGGCTGGCAGGTCCGCGGGCCATCCGCCATCACCTATGGCGGCCGCTACACCTACCCGGTGCAGGCGCTGAGTGTTCCCGAGATCCACGCCCTGCACCAGGCCTATGCCGATGCGGCGCGGCGGGCCCTGGCAGCCGGCTTCGAATGGCTGGAGATGCATTTCGCCCATGGCTACCTGGGGGCAAGCTTCTTCTCGCCGCTCGCCAACCAGCGGACGGACGCATATGGCGGCAGCCTGCAGAACCGGCTGCGCTTCCACCGCGAGGCGCTGGATGCCGTGCGCGCCGTGTGGCCGGAGCGGCTGCCCTTGACCATGCGGCTCGGCTCCGACGACCTGCATCCGGACGGGGTGCAATTCGACGACGCGGTCTGGGCGGTCGGCGAGCTGAAGCGGCACGGGCTGGACCTGGCCGATCTGAGCCTTGGCATGAACACCGACGACCTGCGCGAGCCGCCCTTCTCGCAGGCCGCCTTCATGGTGGAGCGGGGCAACCGCGTCCGGCGCGAATGCGGCATCCCGGTCGCGGTCAGCTGGAACCTCGGAACGCCGGCGATCGCGGACCGGGTGATCCGCGAGGAGCTGATCGACCTCGTGTTCCTGGGCCGCCCGGCCCTGGCCAACCCCCACTGGCCGATCTGGGCCGCGCGGGAGCTGGCGCATGACGACCCCTTCTCGCTCCTGCCGCAGGACTGGTCCTGGTGGCTGAACAACCGCCCGGGTTCGGAGAACTCGCATGGCTGGCCGGCGGCCTCGGCCAGGTCCTGAGCCTCTACCCATGCCCGGCCGCTGCTTCCGCTGCGGCCATGATCGCCGCATCGCCCCTGCAAGCGCTCGGCGGCCCGACCGCGCCGGCGTCAGGCGGACGGGGTCGACAGTGCCTGGGCAAGGTAGCCGGATGCGAAGGCGACGAGGTCGGCCGCCCAGGCAAGCACCGCCCCGGCCGCACCGACCTTCCCCGCTCAGCGCGGGATGGAGGAGACCCAGTGCGGCACCTCGGCGAGCCGCTCGCGCAGGAAGTCGATCGGCGGGCGGCAAAGCCAGCCACCTTGCCGGCATCCAAACCGGTATGGGAGACCGCCGTGACCGAGGTCGTACTGATCAACCCATTCGTCGTGCCTGCCGCGCTGCGGGACGAATACCTGGCGACGTACCACGCCGTCATGGAGCGGTTGAGCCAGCAGCCGGGCTTCCTCGGCGGCGGCCTGCATCGGGCGGTCAATCCCGACGGCGTGCGGTTTCAATTCATCAACGTCAACCGTTGGGCATCGGCAGAAGCCTTCCATGCCGGCATCGCGGCGGTGAACCCGACCGAGATATTCGGCGACCTGGCGCAGCGGATCGAAGCGAATCCGGCATTGTTCACGGTCGAGACGTCCTATCCACCATCCGGTGCCTGAGCCACGCGCGTACCGTCGCGGGAGGCGCCACGGCCGGAACGCTCGGCGGCAAGATCACCCGGCTGGCCGCGCCTCCCGGCCGACGGGATTGCCCGGCCATGCCTGTGCGGCGGGGACACCATCGTCCCTCGCCCCGGGCCCTCCCCCTACCGGGCCCGCAGGTGGCGCAGGCGATGCAGGAACGGACTCTTGGTCAGCACGTCGTAGAACGCCCTCGGGCGCTCGGGGTCCAGCAGTTCGTGATCGGCCAGGAAGCGCTCCGGCCCACTCACAGGCGGTGGCTGGAAGGGGCGCAGGGTGCGCCCCGTGCCCCCCCGCAATTCCTCGACCGTTGCGATCAGGCTGCCCGTCCGGGCCAGAACGGCCGAGACCCGCCTCGGCTCGACGCCAAGGTGCTCGCCCAGCAGGTCGTCACGGCAGGACGCGATGGTCGCGGCGACCGGGCCCGCCCGCTCGGCCTCCGCGGCCTCGATGGCGAGGTCGCATTCCGTGTCGTAGCCCATCGAGCGGTTGTTCAGATTCGACGAACCGACCCGAATCAGGCGCTGATCCACGATCATGATCTTGGCATGCACGTAGATCGGCTGCCCGCCGGCCGTCACCGGGGTATAGATGCGGAGGCGCCCGAAGCGGTCGGCATGGCCCAGCATCGCCAGCAGGCGCGCCCGCGCGGAGCCCATCGCCGCCTCCTCGAGCCATCCCTCCGCATTCGATGGATTGACCACGACGAATTCCGGGCCCTCCGCCTGCGAGAGGCGCGTGGCGATCGCCTCGGCCACGGCGCGCGACGCGAAGTACTGGCTCTCCATGTAGACGAACCGTTCGGCCGCCCCGATCGCCGCCCGGTACAGCGCCTCGATCTCGCGGGTCTCGGGCCGTTCCCCATGGGCCGGGGCGGTGCGGGCGATGGCCACCTCGACCTCGCGGAAGGTGGGCCGGAGGTCGTCCGGCCAGGGATCCGACCCGGCCGGAGGCGGGTCGAGGCGCTCGCCGCGGGCCAGCCTCCAGCACTCCCGCGCATGCTCGCCGAGCGCGCGCGCGGCGGCACCGTCAACCGCCATCGTGGCGTCATGCCAGGGGCCATAGCGGCGCCGCGTGGTCGGCCGGCGGCGCCACGGCTCGTCGTCCAGGTGCTCGCGGGTGTCCCAGCGGTCGGCCGTCATATCGATCCCCCCGCAGAAGGCGAGGGCGTCGTCGATCACGACGATCTTGTGGTGATGGGCCGAGCCGGTCGGATGCGCTCCGTCCAACCCGATATGGATGCGCCCGCGCCAGAGCCAGCGGGCCACCGTGAAGACCGTCGTCCCGCGGCCGAGGACCTTCACGACGCCCAGGTCCCAGCGCAGGATGTGAATGCTGAGATGCGGCTTGGTCTCCGCGATCCAGGACAGCAGCCCTCCGAGCGAGTTCGGCGCCTTGGGGTGTGCCGGCTCCCGCTCCAGCATGATCCGCGTGTCGAAGTCCCATCCGATAAGTATGATCGCATGACGGGCGCGCAGCATTGCCGCCTTGACCGCGCGGAAATAGCCGGCCGCGTCCACGACGAGCGCGGCCCGACTGGCGCGCTCGATGCGCCAGCAGGTTCCGCCGGGTTGCAGGATGGGTCGGCCGGGCATCGTTCTCGTCTTCGCTCCCCGCCGTGACGGCGTCCAGGCCTATTGCTACGTGCCTCCGCCGTACTGTCCAGGCTGCGCGCCGGCGCCAAGGCGAACACCGCGATCCGGGCCTGGTTTCGCTCATCGCCGGGGGAGGCCCGAGGCTGCGCCGGCGTGCCGCCGGCCTGGGCCAGCCGGCCTGCGGCACCCTGCGACGGGCCCGACGCCTGGTCATGGCACCCCGGCATCCTCCCGCGACCCTCAGCCGGGGCGAGCCGCCGCGCGGCGCCATGCCGGAATGCGCACCCCGCCGCGGCCGGCTGCCGAGCGGCCTGCTGGCGCCATTGGCCTGCCTGGACAACAGGCCGGAGCGGCTTCCGCGCGCCAAGGCGAAGGGAAGCCGCTCTAGCCGCCCCATTTCGACAGGACGAAGGCTGCGAGGAAGCCGGCCACGGTGATGAGGCCTGCATAGTCATGCGCGGCCTCGAAGGCCTCGGGGATCATCGTATCGGCGATCATGGCCAGGATGGCGCCGGCCGCGACGGCCTGGGTCGCGGCGATGACACCGGCCGGGAAGTCGCTGAACACCGCATAGCCCACCCAGGCGGCGAGGCCGGAGACCGCCGCGATCCCGGCCCACAGGCCGAAGACATAAGCGGCCGAGCGGCCCGCCTGCTTCATCCCGGCCGCACTCGAGAGGCCTTCGGGAACATTGGACAGGAAGATGGCGGTCACCGCGACCCAGCTGACCGCACCGCCGGCGATCATGCTGACGCCGATGACGATGCTCTCGGGAATGCCGTCCAGCAGGGCGCCGACCGCGATGGCCATGCCGCCGCCCTCCCCGCCCGATGGCTGGCCGGCGGAGCGCTTGCGGTGGCGCGCGCCGCGACGCGACAGCCAGATATTGGCCGCCGTGTAGACCGCCGCCCCGCCGAGGAAGCCGATCGACGTCGCGTCGAAGCCGCCACGCCGGTACGCGTCGTCCATCAGCTCGAAGGACAGCGCCGAGATCAGGACGCCGCTTCCAAAGGCCATGATGGCCGCGACCAGCCGCCGCGGCACCGGGAGGAACCAGGCCAGGGCCGCCCCGATCACCAGGGCCGAGCCGCTCAGCAATCCCCAGAGCCCCGCCTGGACCGCGACCGGCATAGGTCCTCCGCCACCGATACCCACCGATCGTCGAACCCACTGCTACGGGTGGGGTTCCGCCGCCCCAGTCCCGCCGGGCCGCCGACGGGGAGAGCGAGCCCAAGCATCGCGGCTGCTGGGATCCGCGCTTCCGCCCATCGCAACCAAGCCGACGCGGCCGGCCCGCGCCAGCGGAAGCGCCCAACCCACTGGCCGAGGAGGCCTTGCCGCGCAATCCGGTCCGGCGAGATCGCAAGGCACGCTACCCGCCGCGCGCGCTTCCGGTCCCATGCGCGGATGGCTTCGGCCCTCGGCCTCCGCAGCCCGCGGCAGTCGTCCGATGCCGCGAGGCAGTGCCCGTCCCGTGAGCTCCGCCTGCAGCGAGGCACGCGCGCGCCAGACACGGCTCTTCACCGTGCTGACCGGGCAGCCGGTCGCTTCCGCCACCTCGTGGTAGGACATGCCCTGAAGCGCAACCAGGAACAGCGCCTCCGCAAGCTCGCGCAGTTGCAGCCGCCTCTCCTGCGCCCGGCCGGGACGGCAAGCTGGTCCTCACGCAAGCTGTCGACGCCACCGGCATGGCGCCAGCGGTGGCGCGCCAGGCCCATGACATGGTTCCGCTGGATGGTCGCAGTCCAGGCGGCGAAGTTCGTGCCCGGCTCGGAGGTGTCCCGCGCCGCCAGCGCCTTCGTCACGGTGTCCTGGAGCAGGTCCTCGGCCTTCGCTGCGGCCGCGGGCGAGCGCCAGGGCCTGGATGCGCAAGCGGGGCAATGCAGCGATGAGTTGGTCGTAGAACGGGTCGCGCATGCATGGTCCCTCGCCTCGGAGCCCGGTCATGCCGGGCGGAAGGGTGACCGCACCCGCGCTTCCGATACCCCGGAGGAGCACCGAGGGAGCCCGTGCATCTCCGCAGCGACGAGGGCGCGGACGGCATGGCCCGCCCCCGAAGGGGCCGGCGCATCCCCGCCGAAGCGCGATGCCCATCGGCGGGGCTCCAGGTGGCGAAACCCGCTCAGGGTTTGCGCCCATCCTGGCCGCAGATCCGGGCCGCGGACGCCTGCTCCGGCCCGGAGCCGAGCGTCGTGTGCACCTCCACCTCCGGTGACCACAGGCTGCCGCTGACATCGGCCGGTGCGAGGAGGCGCAGCACCGCCCCGTCGAGCGGCTGCGGCGTGAGGCGGAGCTGGATGGTCCCCTCGCCCAGCCGCGCCTCGCCCTCCGCGGTGATCGCAACGCTCGGCAGGACGGCGACCAGCCGCTCGGCACGGGCCACCCCCTGCTGCACCGGGATGTCGCCGATGGCGCAGACCAGCGGCGTCGCCTCGGGCTGCGCGCCGAAGACGAGGCCGAACGCCTCCCCCAGGCCGAGCGCCATGTGCCGCACGCGCGAGGGGGCGATCGTGCCGTCGTCGATCCGGAACCGGGCGTGGCCGTCCAGGCTGCCCGCGATGGCACCCCAGCTCGTCCCGCGGCCATGCAGGGTGGCGGAGGCTGTCGTCAGCGCGCCTTCGACCATCTGCGTGCCCACCGCCGCCAGCAGCGGCTCGAGGCGCAACCCCTTCGCCTCGACGTGCAGCGCGACGGAAGGCGGGCCCTCCGCGGCGTCGAGCACCGCATGGCCCGAGGCGGAGCCCGAGGCAAGCGCGAGGTGGAACGGATCGATCCGCAGCACCCGGTCGCTGAGCTCGACACCGGCCCGGAGCGAGCCGCCGTCGGCCAGCCCCTTGAGCTCGGCCAGGCGGAGCGACCCCTGCATGTCGGCCATGTCCAGCCAGCCTGTCGGGACATCGCCGCCTCCGGCCCCGGGCGGGGAAGCGCCGGCCGGGCCGAGCCAGCGGAAGTCGGCCAGGGCGGCCTGCGGAGCGTCGAGGTCGAAGGACAGGCGCGGCCTGGTCCGGGGGCCGAGGGCGAGGCTCGCCTTGCCTTCGATGCGGCTGCCGCCGAGCCGGGCCGAGATGTCGCGCAGCCGCAGCTCCCGCCCCACCCCCTTCACGCTCGCCGAGGCCTCGAAGGCCGGCGTCGGCGGGACCTGGAGCCCGCCCAGGGCCGCGAGCAGCGGCGACAGGTCCTCGCCATGGGCCTCGACCTGCATGTCGAGGCCATCGATCCCGGGCGGCACCGCAACCCGGCCGTCGGCCGACAGCCGGGCCGTCTCGGGACCCAGCGCCACCCGGACCGGTATGGGCTCGAGCCCCGCCTCGCCGGGTCGCCCGGCGAAGGGCCCGGCCTGCACCGAGAAGGGGATGGGTGCAGCAGCCCCAAGCGCGATCCGCCCTTCGGCGGCGATGCCATCCCGCGAGTCCTGCGGGCGCACCGAAAGCCCGGTGACATGGGCATCGACGGCCGCGGAAGCGCGATCGTCCAGGATCACCTCGCCCCCTTCGACGTGCAGCGCCCGCAGGGCCCTGAGCGCCCAGGAGGTGGCCCGATGCCCCTCCCCCGCCTCGGATCCGCCCCTGGTGGAGGAACCCCCGCCGGGGATGTTCCATTCCCCCTCGGCATTCCTGGCCAGCCGGAGCACGGGATCGCGGACCTCGATCGCCGCCGGCGCCAGGCGGAGCCGCAGCAGGTCGAGGAGGTCGAAGGTCACCGCGGCGCGTGCGGTACTCAGCATCGGTTGCCTCGCCGCCCAGGCAGCGTTGGCGACCGAAAGGTCGGTCGCGGCCAAGGTGGTCCGGCGTCCCCAGTCGATCGCCGCGCCACCGGCATGCACCTCGCGCCCGATCAGCGCGGGGCCGGCCCGCTCGATGGCCGCGTGCAGCAGGCGGGGACCGAAGGCGAGGGCCGCCGCTGCGGCCGCTCCGGCGATCGCCACGGCGACCAGCGCAACCCGGGCAGCCGTGCGGGCCGCGCTCATGGCCTTGCCGTCCCATCGGGGTGCCGAGGCCGGCCAGGCCCGAAACCGGGCATCGACGCGGCAGGCCCGGCCGCAAGCGCGGCCTTGGCTGGTCGGTGACCAGGCCACGCAGCATCCCGCCGGTGCCCGCGCTCCCAGCGAGGCTGGCAGGGATCGACGGAGTCGACGCCGGCGCTCGGCTCCCATATGGACATGCAACGGCTCCCGTGAATGGCGCAGCGAACGCACCGGACCCGGCGCCAGCCGCAGCGAGGCACCACGGCGGGCGGAGGCGGCATCCCGGCGCCTGGACCCTGGATCGCCCAGCCCCGCGCCGCGACCCCGTGACACCACCTAGGCAACCGGACAGCCGACAACGAGTTGCCGGGCCGATGCTCATCCCCAGCCACGCCACTCCCGGCCTTGCCCGCCTGGACGGCTTGCAGCGGCTGCGGGACCGCGACGCGTCGCCGGCCGCGTTCACGGGCGGGGCGGACGCCGGCCGCCGCCAGGCAAGCAACAGCAACGCCTCGTCGGATACCCGCAGCCCGAGCCGCACCCCCTCCGCCGACCCGGTTGTGGTGTCGCCCGAGCTTCAGGCGAGGGCCGATGGACGCCGGCGCGGTCCCGGGAGGCTCTCGGCCGGGAGCCGCATCGTCGCGTCCTGGCTCGCCTTGTCCGTGAATGCCCATCGCGGCCGGTGCAGCAACAGGCGCACAAGGGCAACGCGCTGCTGCCACCAAGGGGGAGACAAGGGTCCCACCGCTCCCCCTCCCGCAGCCGACGCAGGACGTGCGTCGGCCGCATGCAGGCCGAGCCGCTCTGCCGCCCGGGTGACACCCCCTCGCGCGCCAGGGCCTCGAAGCCGCCAGGACGCAGATCCAGCCGATGCCGACGGCGATCCAATTCGGTTGGCTCGACCGCTACCGCTGGTGCAGGCTTTGCCGGGCATGGGGAGGGAGGTGGCGATGTCGGGTCCGGGGGCCATCTGCGCCGTGGTGGGCTTCGGCGCCGGCATGGGGGCCGCGGTGGCGCAGCGCTTCCTCGCCGGCGGCTTCCGGATTGGTCTGCCTTTCCCGCGACCCCGCGCCATGCCGGCCCGGGCATCAGCCTCGCCGCGGCCGATGCCGGGGAGCCCGCGAGCCTCGCCGCGGCGCTGCCGGCGGACACCCAGGTGCTGGTCTACGACGCCTTCTGCATGACGCCCGCCAGCCTCGGCCCCTCCGCCCTGGCGCCGGCGGCGCTGGCGGCCAATTTCGCGGTCAAGGTGGCGGGGCGATGGCGGCCGTGCAGTCCGTCCTCCCCGGAATGCGGCGCGCGGGGCGGGGCAGCCTGCCGTTCACCGGCGGCGGCCTCGCTCGCCATCGGCAAGGCGGGGCTGCGCAGCCTGGCAGCCTCGCTTCATGCCGGGCTCGTGCCGCAGGGGATCCATGCCGCGACGGTCACCATCGCCGGCGCCGTCGCCCCCGGCACCGCCTTCGACCCCAACCGCATCGCCGAGGCCTACTGGGCCCTGCACCGGGACCCGCCCGGCGCCTTCCGCGCCGAGACGATCTACAAGGGATGAGCACCATGCCGAGCAATGCCGACATCGTCCGCCGCTTCGCCGAAGGCTTCCTGGGCCGGGCCGACTTCGCCGCAGCCGACGCCACCGCGCATCCGCGCATCCAGGGCATCACCGGCCTCAAGCCCATGGGGCCGATCGACGGGCTCGACGAGTACAAGTCGGTCATCGCCGCCTTCGTCGACGCATTCCCCGCCGAAGCGCCGCTCGAGATCGTCGACCAGTTCGAATCCGCCGACGGCACCCGCGTCGTCACCCGCTTCCACTCCCGCCAGCGCCATGCCAAGCCGTTCTTCGGCCTGCCCGCGACGGGCCGGGTCATCCTGCTCGACGAGACGCATGTCGCCCGGCTGCAGGGCGGGCTGATCGTCGAGAACATCGTCAGCGCCACCAACCTCGAATTCGAGATGCTGATGGCACCCGTCCTGGCCCCGATGATCCTGGCCTAGCGCCGGACGCCGCCGCGGCTCGCACGCTGCGGGATGTTGCATGTCCTGAGAATCCTGGCATTAAAGTGCAGCGAAGAAGGGCGCGGTCAACCGCGCCGGGCCGGGCTCCGTGAGCCCGGCGGCCGAGGCAGGATGGCGGTGTCCGGCCGGGCACAGGGACAGGGAAGCGATCCGATGAGCGACACCACGACCACGCCCATGCCGCGACGGGGCCTCGCCGGGCTCGCGGCGGGCGCCGTGCTGGCCGGCGCCCTGCGCAGCCCGGCCCTGGCGCAGGGCGCGCCCTTGCGGGTCGGGCTGATGCTGCCCTTCTCCGGCACCTTCGCCGCCCTCGGCGAGAACATCGCCGCGGCCGTCGAGCTGCACCTCGCCGAGCGCGGCGGGCGCATGGGCGGGCGGCCGGTGCAGCTCATCCGCCTCGACGACGAGAGCAACCCGGCGAATGCCGTGCAGAACGTGAACCGCCTGCTCGGCCGCGACCGGGCGGAGGTGTTGATCGGCACCGTGCATTCTGGCGTGGTCATGGCCCTGGTGCAGGCGAGCCGCGAGCGCGGCGTGCCCCTCATCATCCCCAATGCCGGGAACGCCTCGGCGACGCGGGAGCTCTGCTCGCCGACCGTCTTCCGCACCTCCTTCAGCAACTGGCAGCCGGCCTATGGCATGGGCCTCGCGCTCGGCAGGCAGGGCGTGAAGCGCGCCGCCTGGATCACCTGGGACTACGCCGCGGGCAACGAGGCGGGCGAGGGCTTCCGCGACGGGCTGAAGGCCGCGGGCGGCGAGGTGGTGCGCGAGCTCAAGCTCCCCTTCCCCGAGACCAATTTCCAGCCCCTGCTGGCGCAGGTCCCGGGCCTCGAGGTGCAGGCGGTCGGCAGCTTCTTCGCCGGCGGCGGCGCCGTGCAGTTCGTGCGCGAATACGCGGCCGCCGGGCTGAAGGACAAGGTGCCGCTCTGCGGCTCCGGCTTCCTGACGGAGGGCACCCTGCAGGCGCAGGGCCCGGCGGCGGAGGGCATGCGCACCGCGCTGCATTACGGCGACGGCCTCGACAACCCGAAGAACCGCAGCTTCCGCGCCGCCTTCAAGGAGAAGTCCGGGCGCGAGGCCGATGTCTACGCCGTGCAGGGCTACGACGCGGCGCAGCTCCTCGGCATCGGGATGGACGCGGCGAAGGGCGATGCGGCGGCGGAGAAGGAGTGGGTGCGGGCCATGCGCACGGCGCGCATCGACAGCCCGCGCGGCGCCTTCACCCTCTCGCCCGCCCACAACCCGGTGCAGAACATCTACCTGCGGGAGGCGCGCGGCGGGCTGAACCAGGTGATCGGCATCGCCGCCGAGGCGCTGGCCGATCCGGGCACCGGCTGCCGCCCGGCCTGACCGGGGCATGGCGCTGACCGGCCTGCTCGCGCAGGTCCTCAACGGGCTGCAATACGGCCTGCTGCTCTTCCTCATCAGCAGCGGCCTGACCCTGGTCTTCGGCGTCATGGGCGTGATCAACCTCGCCCATGGCAGCCTCTTCATGATCGGCGCCTACCTGGCCTATGTCGTGGCGGGCGCCACCGGCTCGCTCTGGCTGGCGCTCCCCGTCGCGCTGCTCGGCGGCGCGGCCTTCGGCGCGCTGCTCGAGCGCGGTCTGTTCCGCCGCTTCTACCAGCGGGAGCACCTGGACCAGGTGCTGCTGACCTTCGCGCTGATCCTGCTGTTCGAGGAGGCGCGCTCCATGCTCCTCGGCAACGACTTCCACAGCGTCCCCGTGCCCGCCGCGCTCGACTTCTCGGTCCCCGTCGCGGGCGATTTCTCCTACTCCGCCTACCGCCTCGCCGTGCTCGGCATCTGCGTCGCCGTCGCGGCGCTGATGTTCGCGGGGCTCGAGCGCACGCGGCTCGGCAGCGCGGTGCGGGCAGCGGCCGAGAAGCCGGAGATGGTGGAGCTGCTCGGCCTCGACGCGCGGCGGATCCACATGCTGGTCTTCGCGCTCGGCACGGCGCTGGCGATGCTGGCCGGCGCCTTGGCAGCGCCGTTGCAGTCGGTCTATCCGAACATGGGCGACGGCTTCCTCATCATCTCCTTCGTCGTCGTCGTGGTGGGCGGCGTCGGCTCGGTCGCCGGGGCCTTCTGGGGGGCGCTGGTCATCGGCCTCGTCGACACGCTCGGCAAGGCCTACCTGCCGGAGGTCGCAGGCCTCGCCGTCTACGTCCTGATGGCGTCGGTGCTGCTGGTGCGCCCCGCCGGCCTCTTCGCGCGGGGGGCCTGAGGCGATGGTCGTCGCCGGGCGCACCGGGCACCTGCTGCTGGCGGCGGCCGCCCTCGCGGTCGCGCTGCTGCCGCTCTGGGCCTCGAACTACCACCTCCAGCTCGCCTCGACGGCGCTGGTGGCGGCGATGTTCGCGCTCAGCCTGCAATTGCTGGTGGGGGCGGCCGGCATGGTCAGCCTCGGCCATGCCGCCTTCTTCGGCATCGGCGCCTATGCCATCCACCTGCTGCCGCCGGGCCTCTCCGTCCTGCTGACGCTGCCCACGGCAGCGTTGCTCGCCGGCCTCGCCGCGGCGCTGGTCGGCGCCCTGTCGCTGCGGACGCGCGGCTTCTTCTTCCTGATGACGACGCTCGCCTTCGGACAGATGCTGTTCTTCGTCTTCCACGACACGCCGCTCGGCGGCGGCAAGGACGGCGTCTTCCTCACCCGCCCGGCGCTCGAGCTCCTGGGCTGGGCGGTCGAGATCCCCCGCCGCGACCGCGCCATGGCGATGCTCTGGCTCAATCTCGGCCTGCTCCTCGCCGTCTATGCCGGGCTCGCCGCGCTGATGGGCACGCTCTTCGGCCGCACGCTGCTCGGCATCCGCGCCAACGAGGACCGGATGCGGGCGCTCGGCTACGACACCCGCCGGGTCAAGCTCGCCGCCTTCGTCCTCGCCGGCGCGCTGGCCGGGCTCGCAGGGCACATGCAGGCGATGACGGAGGCCTTCGCCAACCCTGAGATGCTCGCCTGGCACCACGGGGCGGAGGCGCTTTTGATGATCCTGCTCGGCGGCCTCGGCGCGCTGCACGGGCCGATCCTGGGCGCCTTCGCCTTCGTCGGCCTCGGCGAGGCGAGCAACCTGATCACCGAGCGCCAGCGCCTGGTGGAGGGGCTGGTGATCCTGGCCGTAGTCCTGGCCCTGCCGCGCGGCCTCGCCGGGATCGGCCTGCCGCGCCGGCCCCGCGCTCCCGCCGCGGCGCCAGCGGCGGAGCCCGCCCCGCCATGACGGCGCTGGAGGCCGAGGGGCTGACCCGCCGCTTCGGCGGGCTGGTGGCGGTGGAGGGCGTCTCCCTCGCGCTCGCCGTCGGGGAGCTGCATGCGGTGATCGGCCCGAACGGCGCGGGCAAGAGCACCCTGGTCAACATGCTGGCCGGGGAGCTGCGGCCGAGCGCCGGCCGCATCCATCTGGGCCCGGAGGACGTCACCGCCTGGCCTACATGGCGCCGCGCGCTGTCCGGCATCGGCCGCTCCTTCCAGCGGACCAACGTGATGCGGGAGATGACGGTGCTGGAGAATGCCCGCCTCGCCGCCCAGGCCGCGGACTTCCAGCCGCGCCACTGGCTGCGCGGCGCGAGGCGGGACCAGCCTTCGATGACCGGCGCGCACAAGGCGCTCAACCGGGTCGGGCTGCGGGACCAGGCGACGGCACTGGCCGGCACGCTCAGCCATGGGGAGCTGCGGCTGCTCGAGATCGCCATGGCGCTCGCCACCCGCCCGCGGGTGCTGCTGCTGGACGAGCCGCTGGCCGGCATGGGGCCGGAGGAAGGGGCGCGGGTCGCCGCCCTGCTGCGTGAGCTGGCGCGGGACCATGCCCTGCTGCTCATCGAGCACGACATGGACGTGGTCTTCGCCGTCGCCGACACCGTGACCGTCATGGTGGACGGGCGGGTGCTGGAGCGCGGCCCGCCCTCAGCCATCCGCGCCTCCGCCGCCGTGCGCGACGCCTATCTGGGGCATGGCTGATGCAGGCCCCAGCCGCTCCCGGCACGCCGATCCTCGAGGCCCGCGGGCTGCAGGCCGGCTACGGCGCCGGGCTGGTGCTGCGCGGCATCGACCTCGTCGTGCGGCCCGGGGAGGCGATCGGCCTCATGGGCCGCAACGGCATGGGCAAGACGACCCTGATCCGCACCCTGCTCGGCCAGCTTCCCGCCCGCGCCGGCGAGCTCCGGGTCGACGGCGCGCCGGTGACGGCCGAGCCGCCCTTCCGCCGCGCCCGGCGCGGCATCGCCGTGGTGCCGGAGGGCCGGGGCGTCTTCGGCAGCCTCTCCGTGCTCGAGAATCTCCGCCTCGCCGCCCGCCCTGCGGAGGACGGCACGACCCCCTGGCCGGAGGAGCGGGTGCTGGCCCTCTTCCCCCGGCTGCGGCAGCGGGCGGGGAACCGCGGCGACCAGCTCTCCGGCGGGGAGCAGCAGATGCTGGCGATCGGCCGGGCGCTGATGACCAGCCCGCGCCTGCTCATCCTTGACGAGGCGACGGAGGGCCTGGCCCCCATCGTCCGCGACGGCATCTGGTCGACGATCCGCACGGTGCGGGAGGCCGGGATCGCGACCATCGTGGTCGACCGGACGGTGGAGGCGGTGCTCTCCCTCGTGGACCGGGCGGAGATCCTGGTGAAGGGCAGCGTGGTGTTCAGCGGCGCGCCGGACGCGCTCCGCGCCGACCCGGCGCTGATGCACCGCCATCTTGGGGTCTGAAACTCCCTGAGCGCATGAGCCGGCCGATGGCAGCGGCGGCTCCCGCACCGGCCCGGCCTGCTTTCCGCCGGATGGAAAGATGGGTTCCGATCTTCCCGGATAAGCCAAGGGTCCGCGCCAGCCTAGGTTTCGGGCGACGGACGGGCCGCTCCCGCGGGCAACCGGCTTACGGAAGCCACTCCGCTCGTCGCCGGCGGCAATGCCGCTGCCGGACGCAGCATCAGGAGTACGAGCGATGCCCACCCTCCCGACACGCCTTGCCCTCGGCTTTGCGGCCGGCTTCCTGTCGCATCTGCTGTTCCAGGGCGCCTTCGGCAGCGCGCTCCACGCCGCGCATATCCTGCCCTCCCTGCCCTTCAGCCTCGCGCCCGTGCCGCCCTTCGGCGTGCCGCGCACCATCTCCCTCGGCACCTGGGCGGGAGTGTGGGCCCTGCTCTATGCGGTGATCGAGCCCCGCCTCACCGCCCGCCTCGGCCGCTGGCCGGGCGGCATCGCCTTCGGCGTCCTGCCGCTGCTCGGACATTGGTTCGTGGCCCTGCCGCTGAAGGGCCTCGGCATCGGCGGCGGCTTCCATGCCCGCATGGTGCCGATCGAGATCGGCTTCCACCTGGTCTTCGGCCTCGGCGTCGCCATCCTGTTCCAGGCCGGCCTGCGGCTCGCGCAGCGGCGGCGCCGGCAAGCCCTGGCGCAGCCGGCGCACGGTTGACCGAAGGCCCCATGCGGCGGCAGGCAGCTGCCCCGCCGCGCCGGACAGGGATCCCCGCCATGACAACCGTCACCATGCCTCCGCCCCCGGCGAGGCCGCTCTGGCCACGACTGCTGGCCACGGCCGCAACGGCCGTCGCGGTCGCCGCCATCCTCAAGGCCAGCGGGGCGCTCGACCTCCTCAGCTTCGCCGCCCTCGCCCGTCACCGCGAATGGCTGGCCGCGGAAGTCGCCGCCCTCGGCGTCGTCGCGCCGGTCCTGTTCATCCTGGCCTATGCCGCCTGCACGGCGCTCTCCCTGCCGACCGGCCTGTTCCTCTCGACGCTCGGCGGCTTTCTCTTCGGCACCTGGCTGGGCGGGCTCGGCATCCTGGTCGGGGCGACGCTCGGCGCGACCATCGTCTTCCTGGCCGCGCGCACCGTCCTCGGCGATGCGCTGCGCGCCCGCGCCGGGCCCTTCCTGCAACGGCTGGAGGCGGGCTTCCGCGAGGATGCGCTCAGCTACATGCTCGTGCTCCGGCTGGTGCCGCTCTTCCCGTTCTGGCTGGTCAACCTAGCGCCGGCCTTCCTCGGCGTGCGGCTCTCGACCTTCGTCATCGGCACCGCGGCCGGAATCATCCCGGGCGCCTTCGTCTTTGCGAGCCTCGGCACAGGCCTCGGCGCCATCCTGGAGAGTGGCGGCACGCCGGACGGCGCCGCCATCCTGCAGCCGCGCGTCCTCATCCCCATCGCCGGCCTCGCCGTGCTGGCGCTCGTCCCGGTCATCGCCAAGCGGCTCCGCCGCCGGCCGCTGCCGGCCGGGCGGTAGCCGCCCACGCGGCGTGATGCCCGACACAGCAATGCGCATCCTCGGCAGCCTGCGCGGCGCAGTCAGTGCGCCGTGCACCGCGCCGTCCGACACCGCTTCCGCCACCATCGACGGGCTCGCCGGCCACGTCACCGCCGCCATCGCGCCGCACCGCTCGACTGAACGCCTCGACGGCACGGCTTTCCGGTTTCCGGGAAACTGCTCCCCGTAGCCGGCTGGTTCCGCGGCACGGCGCGACGCCTCACCTTCCGCACACCAGACCCGAAGCGGGCCTGGAACACAGGAGCATCCCACCATGAGCAACCCGGAAAGGCTTATCTACACCGCGCGGACCCGCACCACCGGCGGCCGCGACGGCACCTCGCGCAGCGACGACGGCCGGCTGGAGGTCAGGCTGTCCACGCCGGGCACGCGCGGCGCCGGCACCAACCCAGAGCAGCTCTTCGCTGCCGCCTGGTCGGCCTGCTTCGAGGGCGCGATCGCGGTCGCCGCGCGCAGGCTGCATGTCGAGATCCCGGTCGAGCCGATTATCGACACCGAGGTCGACCTCAACCTCGCCGACGGCGAGTACTTCCTCCGTGCCCGCCTGAACGTCAGCATGCCGGACCTGCCGCGCGAGACGGCCCGTGCCGTGGTCGAGGCGGCGCACCAGGTCTGCCCCTATTCCAAGGCGACGCGCGGCAATGTCGACGTTGCCATCAACCTTGTCTGAACGGCAGCCGTCCCGGCGCGGCCGCCGCGCCGGGACGCCCATGGAGGCACGCATGACCAACTCCTTACCCGAATCCCGCCGCAACCTGCTGCTCGCCACCCTGGCCGGCACCGCGGCCGCCGGGCTGGCGGCACCGCGCCGCGGCGGCACCGCCGCCACGCCCGCGCCCGAATTCGCCGGCCTGGAGGGCTGGCTGAACACCGCGTCGCCGCTGACCCTCGCCGGCCTGCGCGGCAAGGTCGTGCTGGTCGACTTCTGGACCTATTCCTGCATCAACTGCCGCCGCACCGTGCCCTACCTCAACCGCTGGCAGGCCGAGTACGGCGCCGCCGGGCTGCAGGTCGTCGGCATCCACACGCCGGAATTCGGCTTCGAGCGCGCCCGCCCGAATGTCGAGGCCGCGATCCGCGAATTCGGCATCCGCTACCCGGTCGGCCAGGACAACGCATTCCGCACCTGGCGCGCCTGGAGCAACCGCGCCTGGCCGGCCTTCTACCTTCTGGACCGCGACGGCCGCATCGTCCTGCTGCGCGAGGGCGAGGGCCATGCGCAGGAGCTGGAAGGTGCCATCCGCGGGCTGCTCGGTCTGCCCGGCGCACCGGCCCATCGCGGCGACGACCCGGACCTCTCCGGCATCCGCTCGCCCGAGATCTATTTCGGCGCCCGGTATCCGACGCCGCAGGACCGGACGCAGTCGCCGAAGGGGGGCGAGGCGGCCTACGCCTTCGGCGCGACCGGGCCGCGGCTCGACCAGTACCAGCTCGACGGCACCTGGGCGCGGGGGGAGGAGGCGCTGGTCCTGCGCTCGGCAACGGGCGGGCTCCGCCTGCGCTTCTCGGCGGCCAAGCTGCATCTGGTCGCTGGCGCGCCGGGGCCGCAATCGCTCACCCTGCGCGTGGACGGCGGCGAGCCGCATGTAGTGCAGGTCGAGCGGCCGACGCTCTACACCTTGCTCGACGGCGAGGCCTATGGCGAGCATCTGCTCGAGCTCAGGACCGAGGGACCGGGCCTTGCGCTGTTCAGCGCAACCTTCGGCTAGCCCCCGCGCCGGGCCGCGATCCATGCGTCCGGCGACCAGACCTTGAATCGGGTTCCGACCAGGTGCCTCCACCTGATCGACGTCTGCTCTAGATCGCGTCGGCCTCCAGCGCCGCCTTCAGCCGTGGCCCCGCGAAGTCGAGGAAGGCCCGCACCTTCAGCGGCAAGGGGCCGCCGCCCACATAGATCAGGTGCACCGGCAGCGGCGGCGGCTCGTACTGCCGCAGCAGCGGCACGAGCTTGCCCGCCCTGACCGCCGGGGCAAGCTGGAAGGAGAACAGGCCGACGATGCCGGCGCCCGCGACCGCCGCATCCACCAGCGGCTCCGCCGCGTCGATGGACAGGCGCGGCCGCACCGGCACGGCCTCCGCCTCCGCCGACAGGTCCCAGGAGGTGATGCGCCGGAAGCCCGCGAAGTCCAGGCAGTCGTGCCGCGCCAGGTCGGCGGGCGCCTGGGGCGTGCCGCGCCGGGCGAGGTAGTCCGGGCTCGCCGCCAGCACCTTGCGCACCTCGCCGAGGCGCCGGGCGATGAGGGAGCTGTCGGCCAACGGGCCGAGCCGGATGGCGATGTCGACATGCTCCTGCAGCAGGTTGAGCGACCGGTCGCCGAGGCGCAGGTGCAGCACGATGTCCGGGTAGGCGCCGAGGAAGTCGGTTGCGATCGGCGTCAGGTAGCGGCGGCCGACCACGGTGCTGGCGGTCACGGTCAGCTCGCCCTGCGGCGCGCGGTATTCGCCCGAGGCAGCGCGCTCGGCCTCCTGCACGCGTTCCAGGATGTCGCGGCAGGCAGCGGCATAGACCTCGCCGGCATCGGTGAGGCTGACATTGCGCGTCGTCCGGGTCAGCAGCCGCGTGCCGAGATGCGTCTCCAGCTCCGAGATGTGGCGGCTGACCGTCGCGATCGGCGTCCGCAGCTCGCGCGATGCGGCGGAGAGGCTGCCGGCGCGGACGACGGCGAGCAGGGTCGCCATGGCCTCGATGCGGTCCATGCGGTCGCTTTCCAAATCCCGGAAGGGTCCTGACCGATCCTAGCAGGTTCCCCGCGATGCGGGGATGCACGACTTTCCAGCCATCCGAAGGAGGAGACCCCGACATGAGCACCACGGGAAGCTTGGGCACCGCCCTCGTCACCGGCGCGTCCGCCGGCATCGGCGCCCTCTATGCCGACCGCCTGGCCCGACGGGGCCACGACCTGGTCCTCGTCGCGCGCGACCGCGCAAGGCTGGACCGGCTGGCGCAGCGCCTCGCCGCCGAGACCGGGCGCCGCGTGCAGGTCCTCGCCGCCGACCTCGCCGACCCGGCCGGCACCGCGGCGGTCGAGCAGGCGCTGCGGCAGGATCCGTCCCTGGCCATGCTGGTCAACAACGCCGGCATCGGCGCCACCGCGCCGCTGCTCGCCGCCGATGCCGATCAGATGAGCCGCATGATCGCGCTGAACACGAATGCGCTGATGCGGCTGACCCATGCCGCGGTGCCGGGCTTCGTCGCCCGCGGGCGCGGCACGGTCGTCAACATCGCCTCCGCGGTCGCGGTCGCGCCCGAGCTGCTGAACGGCGTCTATGGCGGCACCAAGGCCTTCGTCCTCGCCTTCAGCCAGTCGCTGCGGCAGGAGCTGGCCGGGACGGGCGTCAGGGTGCAGGTGGTGCTGCCCGGCGCGACCGCGACCGAGTTCTGGAGCGCCGCCGGCACCCCGCTCGAGCACCTGCCGCCCGGGATGGTGATGCGCGCCGAGGACATGGTGGATGCCGCGCTCGCCGGCCTGGACGCGGGCGAGTTCGCCACGGTGCCCGCGCTGCCCGAGCTCGCGGATTGGGATGCCTTCGAGGCCGCGCGGCTCGCGCTGCGCCCCGGCCTGTCCCTGGCGGTGCCGGCCGCCCGCTACGGCCTGGCCGGCTGACCGACACCACCTGACCGAGGAGGCCGGAGATGAGCCACCATCCCACCACCCTTCCGATCGAGAGGGACATCCCCGCCAGCAGCCCTACCGAGGCGGCTCTGCCCCGGCCTCCCCGCCGGGGCCTGCGCCGCCTTCTGCTCGCCGGCGCCGCCCTGCTGGGGCTTGCGGCCGCCGGCGACTACGGCTGGCAGTACTGGACCCTCGGCCGCTTCCAGGTCTCGACCAACGACGCCTATGTCAAGGCGGACAGCACGACGGTCGCGCCCAAGGTCTCGGGCTACCTCGTCGCCGTGCCGGTCGGCGACAATGAGCAGGTGGAGGCCGGCCAGGTGCTCGCCCGCATCGACGACCGCGACTTCCGCACCGCCCTGGCCCAGGCCCGGGCCGGGACCGCCGCGGCGGAAGCCAGCATCGCCACGCGGCGGGCCGCGCTGGAGGCGCAGCAGGCGGCGATCGAGCAGGCGCGCGCCACCGTCGACCTCGGCACGGCGAACGAGACCTTCGCGCAGCAGGATGCGCGGCGCTACGCGACCCTCGCCGCCTCGGGCTTCGGCAGCGTGCAGAATGCGCAGCAATCGGCGGCGCGCATCGCCGCGGCGCATGCCGCAGTGGCGCGCGACGGCGCGGCGCTGACCAGCGCAACCCGCCAGCTCGGCGTGCTGGCGGCCGAGCTGGCGCAGGCCGAGGCGGCGCTGGCCCATGCCCGGGCGACCGAGGAGCAGGCCGCGCTCAACCTCTCCTATACCACCGTCACCGCGGCGATCGGCGGCGTCGTCGGCAACCGCACGCTGCGGGTCGGCCAGTACGTGCAGGCGGGCACGCAGCTCATGGCCGTGGTGCCCACCGAGGCGGCCTATGTCGTCGCCAACTACAAGGAGACGCAGCTGACGACGGTGCAGGCCGGCCAGCCGGCGGAGATCCGCATCGACACCTATCCCGGCCGGGTCTTCCACGGCCATGTCGACAGCCTCGCGCCCGCGAGCGGCCAGGAATTCGCGCTGCTGCCGCCCGACAACGCCACCGGCAACTTCACCAAGGTGGTCCAGCGGATCCCCGTCCGGATCGTCCTCGATGCCGCCGACCGGTCCACCGTGGTGCTGCGCCCGGGGATGTCCGTGGTCCCGACCATCGACACCCGGGCCGCGCCCGACCGGCACGGCTAGCGCAGGCCGCCTGCGGGACGGCGCCGTCCGGAGGCGTGAGTCCGCCGGAGCCGACAAGACCAGGGAGCATGCCCGGCGAACCCGCAATGCTCCAGCGCCAGGCCTCTTCGAGACGGGAGCCAAGCCATGTCCACCGCCAATGCCGATGCCGCGCCCGACAAGGCAAGCCTGGCCGCCTGGATCGCCGTCCTCGCCGGCATGATCGGCGCCTTCATGGCCATCTTGAACATCCAGATCACCAACGCCTCGCTGCTCGACATCGAGGGCGGCATCGGCACCGGCGTCGACAACGGCGCCTGGATCTCGACCTCCTACCTCATCGGCGAGATCGTAGTGATCCCGCTGACGGAGTTCCTCAGCCGGGTCTTCGGCTTCCGCCGCTACATGCTGGTCAACGCGATCCTCTTCCCCATCTTCTCGATGGGCTGCGCCTTCACCCACGACCTCGGCTCGATGATCGCCATGCGCGGCCTGCAGGGCTTCGCCGGCGGCATCCTGATCCCCATGGCCTTCACCATGGTGCTGACGAAGCTGCCGAAGCGGCAGCAGCCGATCGGCCTCGCCTGCTTCGCGCTGGCGGTCACCTTCGCGCCCGCCATCGGCCCCACCATCGGCGGCTACCTGACGGAGAATTACGGCTGGCAGACCATCTTCTTCGTCAACACGCCGCCGAGCATCCTGATGGTCGCCGCCCTCGCCCTGACGCTGGAGCGCAGCCCGATGCGGCTCTCCCTGCTGCGGGAGGGCGACTGGGCCGGCATCGCCACTATGGCCATCGGCCTCTCGGCGCTGCAGACGGTGCTCGAGGAAGGCAACAAGGACGACTGGTTCGCCTCCCCCTTCATCCTGCAGCTCTCGGTCCTTGCCGCGGCCTCCCTCCTCGCCTTCGTAGTGATCGAGCTGCGCTCGGCCAAGCCGCTGGTCAACCTGCGGCTGCTGGGGCGCCGCAACTTCGGCGTCGGCGTGCTGATCAACGTGCTGGTCGGCTTCGCCCTGTTCGGCACGGTCTATCTCCTGCCGCAGTATCTCGGCCAGGTGCAGCGCTACAATGCCGAGCAGATCGGCAAGGTGCTCGCCTGGACGGGCCTGCCGCAGCTGCTGCTGATCCCGCTGGTGCCGCTGCTGATGAAGCGCTTCGACCCCCGCCACATCGCCTTCGTCGGCATCGCCATCTTCGCCGCCAGCTGCTTCATGAACACCACCCTGTCGCCGGACAGCGCGGGCGACCAGTTCCTGCTGCCGAACATCGTACGGGCGATCGGCCAGGCGCTGGTGCTGACGCCGGTCACCGCCATCACGACGGGCGGCATCGCCCCCGCCGAGGCCGCGGCCGCCTCCGGCCTCTCGAACATGCTGCGCAACCTGGGCGGCGCCATCGGCACGGCGGTGCTGGCGACCGTGCTGACGAAGCGGGAGCAGTTCCACTCCAACATCATCGGCCAGTCCGTCACCCTGTACCGCGAGCAGGTGCGCGACAGGATCGAGGCGCTCAGCGGGTACTTCATGGCGCATGGCGTGGCCGACCCGGCGCTGGCGCAGCACAAGGCCGCCGCCGTCCTGGGCGCGGCCGTGCGGCGGCAGGCGCTGATCCTCGGCTTCAGCGACACCTTCGCGGTGATCGGGACGGCCCTGGCCCTTGCCGCCCTGGCGGTGCTGCTGGCCCGCAGGTCGGCCTCCGGCGGCGGCGCCGGCGCGCATTGAGGGCCGCCCGTGGCGTCCCGCTGCGGGACGGAGGCGACGGCTTGCCGGTCCCGCAAAACCGGCCAGGCAGGGCCCCGCCTCGGCCTATCCCCGCCCCACGACCGGCAGCAGCGCCCCCGTGATGCCGCTCGCGCCATCCGAGAGCAGGAAGGCGATGGCCTCGGCCACCTCCGCGGGCCGGACCCAGGCGGCAGGGTCGGCATCGGGCATGGCGGCGCGGTTCTGCGGCGTGTCGATCGTGCCGGGCAGCACGGCGTTCACGCGGATGCCCGTGGCCTTCAGCTCCTCGGCCAGGCTTTCGGTCAGGCGCAGGACGCCGCCCTTGGCCGCCGCATAGGCCGCAAGCTCCGCCGGCGCCCTGAGCGCCGCCATGGCGCCGATCGCGACCAGGCTGCCGCGCCCGGCCGCGCGCATCGCGGCCGTCGCCGCGCGGTAGAGGTTCACGGTCGTCACAAGGTTGAGCCGGAACATCTGCTCCCACAGCGCGGGCGCGGCCTCGCCGACCGGCGCCGCGGCGAAGCCGCCCACGGTATGCGCCACCATGTCGAGGCGGCCGTAGCGCGACAGCACCTGCGCCACCGCCGCCTCGCAGCCTGCCGGGTCGAACAGGTCGATCCCGGCGACGACGAGATGCCGCGACGGATCGGGCAAGGCTTCCACCACGGCCTGCAGCGGCGCCGCGCTGCGGTCGAGGGCGGCCACCTGGACGCCGCGCACGGCGAGCAGCCCGGCCAGGGCGCGTCCGACATTGCCTGCTGCGCCGGTCACCAGCGCGACCTGCTGCGGGTCAGCCATGGGGTTCGTCTCCGTCCTGATGGGGTGGGGCAAGGCGGGCCAGGTACCGCTCCGCCGCGCCGAGGGCCAGGAAGACGAGGCCGAGCGGCGGGAGGAGGCCGAGCGGCCCGAGCGGCAGGCGCTCGGACAGCCACAGCCCCAGCCACCAGGCCAGGCCGCCCAGGGCCAGGGCGAGCAGCGTCGCCGCCGCGGCGCGGCCCGTCACCGGCGGTCCCCGGCGGCATCGGCGAGGAAGACCAGCATGCCGCCCTGGCGCTCCACCGCGCCCTCCAGCGTCGTGCGCAGCCCGATGCGGTCGCGCAGCGCCGGCGCCATCCGCGTGCCGTCGGCCGCGCCGAGCAGGAGGAAGGCGCTGCCCGCGACCGGCGCCGTGGAGACGAAGAGCGCCGGCAGCTCGCCATCGAGGCACAGCGTGGCGCAGGCGCGGTGCGCGAGGCCGGTGCCCGGCACCATGCCGCCCGCGGCGCATTTGCTGTCACAAATCTCCCCGGTGATGCGCCAGCGGCCGAGCCGCTCGACCGGCGGTGGCGCCGCCGGCCCGCCCTCCGGCCGCGGCGGGCCGGCGAGCACGAGCATGGCGATGTCGCCGCGGCTCAGCACGAAGCCCTCGGCGGTGACGCGGCGGCCCGCCAGCGCCGGGTCGACCATGGCGCCGCGCTTGCCGTCCTCGGCCAGCAGCACGCTGCGGCCATCCGCCAGGTGCAGCAGCGGATAGGGCTGCAGGGTGATCACCCCCTCCAGCGCCGCATCGCCCAGCGGCGGCGGCGCCGCGGCACCGGGGACCAGGGCGAAGCTGCGCCCCGCCGGATCGTCCGCGGCGGCGCCCAGCGCCAGCGCCAGCAGCCCCGCGCCGGCCAGCACCGCCAGCGCCGCCCCGGCGAGGAAGCGACCGAGCCGCGGCCCGGTCCGCCGGCGCCAGCCGATGAAGAACTCCTCCGCGCCGCTCATGCGGGCCCCACCCGCAGGGGCTCCACCCGCGTGCCCGGCGGGTTGGGCCGCGGGTCGAGCAGCACCTGCCCGCCCTCCAGGCTGAGCCGGTAGGTGGCGAGCTTCTCGGTGAAGGGCGGCGGGGCGCGGCCATCCTCGAGCCGGTACTGGAAGCCGTGCCAGGGGCAGGTGATGCAGCCATCGACCACCCTGCCCTCCCCCAGCGGCCCGTTCTGGTGGGCGCAGAGATTGGTGACGGCGGACAGCCGCCCCTCATGGCGGAAGATCGCCACCGGCTCGCCCTCCGGCGGGCGCACCACGATGGCGCAGCCCTCCGCGATGGCCTCGGGCGGCCCGGCCACCACCCAGGGCGCCTCCGCGGCCGGCGCCGCGATCCGCCGGTCCGCCGCGCGCGCCCGCAGCCCGGCGGCCAGGTGCAGCGCCACCAAGATGCCGCAGCAGAGCAGGACGAGGATGGCCAGCGCCGGGTTGGTCGCCGCCTGGAGATAGCCCAGCCCGACATGCGCGACCGCGCTGGCATAGGCCAGGTAGATCGCCATGTGCAGCGCCTTCCAGACCGGCGGCGTCAGGAAGGCGAGCCAGAAGTCGTGGCTGGTCGCGGCCAGCAGCACCAGGATGAGCAGGGCCGCGATGCCGAAGGGCAGGAAGGGCAGGCCGGGCACCTGCCCGAGGCCCGGCTCGGTCGAGAACAGCGCGGCGAGCGGCGGCGTCGGGCTGAAGGCGAAGTGCCAGTCCAGCACGGACAGGGCGTGCGAGAGGGCGACGGCGCAGGTGAGCACGCCGAGATGCCGGCGGTTGTAGAGCAGCGGCAGGAACCTTCGGTCGAGCCGCGCCAGCGGCCCGATCGCCAGGGCGAGGGTCAGCAGCAGGAAGGCGCAGCTGCCCTGCGCCTTGATCAGCAGGCTCGCCCCGTCGAGCGGCCGCGCCGGATCCTGCAGCAGCGGCCCGAGCCCGGCATAGGCCAGCAGGTAGCCGCCGGTCGCCAGCAGCAGCACGGCGTCGTAGACCATCTTGGCCGGCGTCCAGCCGACCGGGACGTAGCGCGCGCTCATGGCGGCGCTATGCGCTGCGGCGGGTCCGCTGGACCGCCGGCCAGGCGAAGTGCCAGCGCGCCCAGCAGGATGGCCGGCAGCAGCACCGCCATGCCGAGCCAGATGCGCAGGTGCAGGCTGCGATGGCGAAGCCGCATCGCGCCGCTCAGCCCCGCAGCCAGCGCCACAGCACCAGCGGCCAGAGCAGCGCGAGGCCCGGCAGCAGGAGCGGACGGAAGGCATAGGCGCCCGCCGCCGCCGGATCGAGGCGGTCGAGCCCGAACAGCAGGAAGGCGAGGCCCACCAGCAGGCCGGTCGTGCCATAGGCCATGGCTAAGGTCAGGAACACCGTGACGGCCCTCTCCTGCGGCGGCCGGAGCCTAGCCTGCTCAAAGCCGCCCGTTCCACCTTGCATTCCTCAGCGCGAGCGCAATGACGCCGTCCACCCAGCCGGCCGGGCAGCGCGTTGGCTGGTAGGTGTGCCGGAGCCTGTGCAGCAACAGCAGCGCGGCCCGCACCGCCTCCTCCGGCGCCGGCCGCGCCGCGCAGCGGGCCCGTGCCCGCTCGGCCGCCCAGCCCAGCACCACCCGGTAGGCGGCCTCCGACCCTTCCTGCGCCTCGCGGAGGCGCTGTTGCAGGACCTGCATCTCGGGTGACATCGCCCGCCCCATCGGTGTCCTCGCCCGTCCTGCCCCGCCGCAAGGGCGGGGGCGGCGGGACGATGCCGGGACGAGGCAGGCCGGTCTTGCGTGACGCTGCGGTGAAATTGTGCCCGGCTGCGGGTTCTGGCCGCCCCCGCCCCATGCGGCCGAGGTTGACGCGCCGCGCCGGCCACGGCGATGCTGCACCTGCGAAGAGCACGGGCCGCCGGCCGGGCCGGCAGGCCGCGCCAGGAGACGCGCCATGGACCAGCCAGGGCCGCAATACGACAGCATGGCCGAATTCTACCGCACCGGCTGCTACGCGCCCTTCGTGCAGTCCTTCCGCCTCGCCGGCACGGCGCCGGTCGCGCTGGTGCGGTTCACGCAGCCGGCCGGCGAGTATCCCGACCCGCCGACCGCGGCCTTCACCCTGTCCATCAACGAGAGCGGCGCCGGGCGGATGCGCTTCGACATCGGCGCCGGCCGGGCCGAGCTGCCCTTCCGCCGCGGCGACCTGGACGTGACGCCGCCCGGCGTTGCCACCTACTTCGCCAATGACGCCCGCCACCAGAAATCCTTCGTCTCCCTGCCGGTCGCCCTCGTCGCTCGGCTGGCCGAGGAGACCGGGGCCCGCCACGGCCTGCCGGGCGGCGCCGATCTCGGGGCGCTGCACGGCAGCGCCTTCCGCTCCGCCACCATCGCCCGCCTGCTCGACATGATCTGGGCAGAGGCGATGCAGGACGGCCCGCATGCCCGGCTGTTCAACGACGGCGCGCTGATGGCCCTCGTCGCGGCCCTGCTGCGCCTGGCCACGCCTGGGCAACCCGCCGCGCCGAAGGGCCCGAGCCTCTCCGCGGCGCGGCTGGCCCGGGTGCGCGACTGGGTCTCGGCGCATCTCACCGAGCCCTTCGGGCTCGAGGCCATGGCGGCCAGCGCCTGCCTCTCGCCCTACCATTTCAGCCGTGCCTTCAAGGGCGCCACCGGCCTGTCGCCGCGGGCCTATGTCACCGCCTGCCGCATCGCCCTCGCGCGGGAGCTGCTGGCCGACACCGCCCTGCCGCTGGCGGAGGTGGCGCAGGCCTGCGGCTTCGCCGACCAGTCGAGCTTCACCACCACCTTCAGCCGCGAGACCGGGCTGACGCCGGGCCTCTACCGGCGGAGCAGCCGCTGACCGGGGCACGGCCGGCCTCCTACTCCATGCACCAGCCATGGCTGACGATCAGCGACTGGCCGGTCACCGCGTTGCTGCCGGCGGCGGCGAAGAACAGCACGGCCTCGGCGACATCCTCGGCCGTGGTGAACTCGCCATCCACCGTCTCCTTCAGCATGACGTCGCGCACCACCTGCGCCTCGGTCAGGCCGAGCGCGCGGGCCTGCTCCGGGATCTGCTTCTCGACCAGCGGCGTGCGGACGAAGCCGGGGCAGACGATGTTGGCCCGGACGCCGCGCGCGGCGCCCTCCTTCGCCACCACGCGGGCAAAGCCCACCAGCCCGTGCTTGGCGGTGACATAGGGGGCTTTCAGCACCGACGCCTCCTTCGAATGCACCGAGCCGATATAGACGATGCTGCCGCGCCCGGCCGCGTACATCGGCTTCAGGCAGGCGCGCGTCGTGAGGAAGGCGCCGTCGAGATGGATGGCCAGCATCCGCTTCCAGTCGGCCAGGGGAAAATTCTCCAGCGGATGCACGATCTGGACGCCGGCATTGCTGACCAGCACGTCGATCCGGCCATGCGCGGCGAGGATGGCGGCGATGCCCGCCTCGACCGCCGCCTCGTTGCTGACATCCATCGCGACCGCGGTGGCGCGAAGCCCCTCGGCCGCGAATTCGGCAGCCGTCGCCTCCGCCGCCGGCAAGGCGAGGTCGGCGATGACCGCGACCGCGCCCTCGCTGGCGAACCTGTGCGCGATGGCACGGCCGATGCCGCTCGCCCCGCCGGTGACGATGGCAACCTGATCCTGCAAGCGGCCCATGATGGGGCTCCTCGACACAAGGGATGGGGGCTTCAGCCCAGTTGGTCGTGCACGACCTCGCCGAGTTCGAGCGTAAGGGCGGCAACGAGATGCGTGGCGGAGGGGACCTCGCGCACCGGCAGGTCCGCCACCGGCGCCAGCGCATGCGGTGCGAGCTCCAGCGCCGCGGGCCCGGTCCAGCCGCCCTTCAGCGCGATGTCCGGGAGGCGGAAGCGCACGAGCTCGCGGATGCGCGGCCGGCCGTCGGCATGCGGGATGGTCTTGAGCAGGATGCCGGACGCGGCCAGGGCCTCTGCCCCAGGCACCGTGCGGTGCCTGAAGCCCATGCTGCCGCGCGCCAACGGCGCCGGGCCGAAGTCGAGCGTGCCGAGCTGCGTGACCGCGAGCGACGGGCGGGCCAGCTTCTGCGGAAAGCCCCGCAGCTCCCGCCCGCCGGAATTCGCCGTGTGGGTATTCATGTACGTCGCATGGACGGAGCCGCCCGCCTCGCCTCCCGGCAGCCAGACGGGGATGAGTTGCGCCGCGACGGCATGCTCGCCGAAACCGGTGCTGTCCGGCATCCGGAAGAACTGGAACCGCGCCTCCGGCAGGCGCAGCGCCTCCGGGTCGCCGCGATAGGCGATGGTGCGGTACTCGCGGTCGACATAGCTGTAGGGCCCCATCGGGTAGGACGGGCTGGTGCGCGGCACGGCGAAGGCGCCGCCGAGGACGTCCTCGGCCAGCATCAGGCCGTCACCCGGCGGCGTGAGGGCGCCTGCGGCAGGGCAGGCGGCTTCGGGTCGCCCTGCACGTCGAAGGTGCGCGCGCCGAGCTCGGGCGGCATCGGCGCCAGCCAGGGCGCCGCGGCGAGGGTCGCCGCCGCATCGGCGCGGCCCTGCGCCCAGCGCTCCTCCATGGTGCCGCGGCTGAACTCGTAATCCTTCGCCTGGCCCTGGCTTTCCTTGGGCCGGTAGATGAGCTGCGCGATGTCCATGGTGGTCACGCAGCCGAAGTCGTAGAGGAACCGGCCTTCGGGCGTCGCGCGCAGCTCCTCCGGCAGCTTCGCCCAAAGAGTGTTGATGTTATGCCGGACATCGTGAATCTGGCGGATCGCATCGGTCGCCGCGCGGGTGCGGCTGCTGTAGCGGATGTCCTTCTCGCGCTCGAAGACCTCCAGCAGGCTCGTCGGCACCGAACCGCGGGCATGGAAGACATCGACCTGGAAGGTCAGCCGGCTGCGGCGCGGAAGCTTGGTCAGCACGTATTGCAGCGGCGTGTTGGAGACGAGGCCGCCATCCCAGTACAGCTCGCCGTCGATCTCGACCCCAGGGAAGCCGGGCGGCAGCGCGCCGCTCGCCATCACGTGCTCGGGGCGGATGGTGATCTCGGCACTGTCGAAATAGGCGAAATTGCCCGTCCGCACATTGACGGCGCCGACGCTGATGCGGGTCTCGCCGCTGTTCAGCCGCTCGAAGTCGATCAGGCTCTCGAGCGTCGCCTTCAGGGCGGTGGTGTCGTAGAGGCTGGTGCGCGGCGCCCCGAACAGCCAGGCCGCGGGCGAATGCGGCCCGAAGAATCCCGCCTGTCCGAAGAGGAGCGCATTGGCCGCACCGAACTGCCGGCGATGCTGCGGCAGCAGGGCGAAGGTATCCTCCATCCAGGACGGCCAGGCGGCGGGCGGCGCGGTGATGGTCTCCCAGAAGCGCCGCAGCTGCTCCACGCGGCGCTCCGGCGCGTTCCCGGCGATGATCGCCGCGTTGATCGCGCCGATCGAGATGCCGGCCACCCAGTCCGGCCGGTAGTCGGAGCCGGCGAGAGCCTCGTACACGCCGGCCTGGTAGCTGCCGAGCGCGCCACCGCCTTGCAGGACCAGCGCCACCGCCTTGTCGTAGCCGTCCAACTGCCGCGGGGCGACGGGACCTGCCATGCTCGATCTCCTGCGAACGGCCGGCCGCGGTGGCCGGTGCCCCTGTGTTTCGCGGGCGCAGCCTTGTCGGTTACCGCACGAGCCGCAGAAATCCGGGCACGCCATATCCGCCCGGCGGCGCGCAGGCGCTCGGTCCCGGATTCCCCGTCCCGCCGACACCCGCCTGGGCGACGACGTCGACCGCGCATGTCACCGCATCGGGCGCGGCGATCCGGGCTGCGCCCCCCGGCGCAGCGGAGGGCGCCCGAATCGCGCGGCGCGAAAGCGCTCGACACGGATTCCATGCGCTTTCAAGATTCTAGCGTGTCCGATTCGCACCGCCCATGAGGTCGCTCCGGAGCCACCAGAGCGAGCTGCTCGCCATCGTCCAGGCCATCGCCGCGGGCGAGGCCGGCGGGCTGCGCGACATCCTCGCCGCGGTGACGCCGGGCGGCGGCAAGTCCCTCCTCCCCGTCCTCGCCGCCAACGCGCTCATCGGCGCCGGCCTCTGCGAGCGGGTCTGCTGGGTGGTGCCGCGCGACAGCCTCCGCCTCCAGGCGGAGGAGGCCTTCGCCGACCCCGCCTGGCGCGAGGCGCTCGGCCACGCCCTCTCCGTCCGCGCCGCCGACAACAGCCCGGGCGACCCCTGCCGCGGCCTTGCCGGCTACGTCACCACCTACCAGGGCATCGCCGCCGCGCCCGACCTCCACCTCGCCGCCTTCCGCCGCCACCGCTACCTGCTGGTCGTCGACGAGGTCCACCACCTCCCGGCGCTCGCCGAGGCCGATGCCGCCGGCGGCCGCGACCATGCCGCCGACGCGGCCGCCGCCTGGTCCGCCCCGATCGAGCCGCTGCTTTCCCTCGCCGGAGTGCGCCTGCTGCTCTCCGGCACGCTGGAGCGCGCCGATGGCCGCCGCATCCTCTGGCTGCCCTATCGCCGCGCCGCCGGCGGGAAGCAGGAGGTCGACCTCGCCGCACCGGGCTGGGCCGTGGTCGGCTACAGCCGCGCCCGGGCGCTTGCCGAGCGCGCCGTCCTCCCCGTCTCCTTCGGCGCCCTCGACGGCGAGGCCGCCTGGCTCGGCCCGGAGCCGGAGGGCGGCGGCGAGCGCCCGCGCCTCGGCCCGCACCGCCTCCGCGCCCCCGCCCCGCACGAGGCAACGCGCCCCGCCCTCTTCACCGCGCTGCGCACCGGCTTCGCCGAGGGCCTGCTCCGCCGCGCCTTCCTGGCGACGCGCAGCCTCCGCGCCGAGCGTCGCCGCGCCCTCGGCGCCGCGCCCGAAGACACCCCGCGCGGCCTCGGCAAGCTGCTGGTCGTCGCCCCGGACCAGCGGGAGGCGCGGCGCTACCTCGACCTGCTGCGCCAGTGGGTACCGCCGGGCCAGGCAGGCAGCACGGCGCTCGCCGTCTCCGACGAGCCCGGCGCGCAGGAGACGCTGGCCGCCTTCCGCCTGACCGCGGAGCCCTCCATCCTCGTCACCGTCGCCATGGCCTATGAGGGGCTGGACGCGCCGGAGGTCGCCGTGGTCGCCGCACTCACCCATATCCGCTCCCGCCCCTGGCTCGAGCAGATGGTCGCCCGCGCCACCCGCGTCGATCCGCGCGCCGGCCCCTACGAGCAGCAGCGCGCCCTGGTCTTCCACCCGGACGACCCGCTCTTCGCCCGCTTCCGCTGGCGGATGGAGCGCGAGCAGGGCACCCGCGCCAAGCCCGACCGCCGCCCGCCCCGCCAGCCGGCGCTGGCCCTGCCCGACTGGCTGGAGGACGAGCTGGCCGAGGCCCGCGAGCGCCACGGCATCATCCCGCTCGAGAGCAATGCGCTGACGCTGCGCCTCAGCACGCTCCGCCCCGGCCCCGACCTCGCCGCCGGCCTCGCCGCCGCCCGCGCGCCGGAGGAGCCGCAGGCCGACCTCCTCACCCCGTCCCGCGCCGAGCGCCAGCTCCGCCACCAGCTCGGCGATCTCGTCGCGGCCCAGGCGGTGGAGGATTCGGCGGAGGGCCTCTCGGGCGCCATCCCGCGCGGCGCCAGCCTCTACCACGCCTACAATGCCGCGCTGAAACGCGTGCTCGGCAAGGGACGGGGCGAGATGTCGGTGGAGGAGCTGGAGGCGGCGATGGCCTGGCTCGGCCGCAACCGGCTGCGCGAGCACCTGCACCTGCTGGAGGGCGACCACCGCTTCGGCTGGGCCGCCCGCCAGCGGCGCGACTGGCGCCCGCCCGTCGGGCGCAGGGCGACACGGTGACGGTCTTCTTCACCGCCGACACGCATTTCGGCCATGGCGGCGCCCGCGCCCTCTACCGCCGCCCCTTCGCCTCGGTGGCCGAGACGGATGCGGCGATGGTCGAGCGCTGGAACGCGGCCGTCGGGCCCGAGGACGAGGTCTGGCATCTCGGCGACTTCGCCATCGGCCCGAAGCCCGCGGCGCTCGCCGCGCTCCTGGCCCGCCTGCACGGCCGCAAGCACCTCGTCACCGGCAACAACGACGGCCCGGCGACCCTCGCCCTCGCCGGCTGGTCCAGCATCCAGCCCTATGCCGAGCTGATGCTGGAGGGCCACGGCCTCGTCCTCTGCCACTACGCCTTCCGCAGCTGGCGCAACATGCATCGCGGCTGGCTCGACCTGCACGGCCACAGCCATGGCCGCCTCAAGCCCCTGCCGCGCCAGACGGATGTCGGCGTCGACGCCTGGGACTTCCGCCCCGTCACCCTCGCGGAGATCCTGTCCCGCCGCCGCACGGGACATTTGCGACAAAGGTCGATGCTTTTGTGACCTGCCTCACATCCGGCTGCGATGGCCCGAAGATTAACCTCCGCGTCATCGGAACAAAGAACGGAGAAGACCCATGTCCGCCTTTCGCCGGGTGCTGATCGTCGAGGACGATGCCATGCTGCGCGCCACCCTGGCGGAACAGCTGGGCTATGGCTGCGAATTCGTCCCCGACCAGGCGGAGTGCCTCGCCGAGGCCGAATGCCGCCTCGCGGCCGACACGCATTACGACCTCGTCCTCCTTGACGTCGGCCTGCCCGATGGCGACGGCCGCGACTTCTGCGCCGCGCTGCGCCGCGAGGGCCGCCGCATGCCGATCATCATGCTGACCGGCGCCGATTCCGAGGCCGATGTCATCCGCGGCCTCGATGCCGGGGCCAACGACTACATCGCCAAGCCCTTCCGCATCTCCGAGCTGATGGCCCGCATGCGCGCCCAGCTCCGCGTCTTCGACAACAGCGAGGACGCGGTCTTCCCGATCGGCACCTACATCTTCCGCCCGAGCGCGCGAATGCTGCTGGAGCCGAAGCGCAAGCGGAAGGTCCGGCTGACCGACAAGGAGACGGCGATCCTGAAATTCCTCTACCGCGCCGGCGGCCGGCCGGTGCCGCGGCAGATCCTGCTGAGCGAGGTCTGGGGCTACAACGCCGCCGTCACCACGCACACGCTGGAGACGCATATCTACCGCCTGCGGCAGAAGATCGAGACCGACCCGTCCGACAACCGCCTCCTCGTCACCGAGAGCGGCGGCTACCGGCTGAACCCGGTCGCCACCTCGCGCATGATGGCCCGCCGCGCGGCCTGACCAGCCGCCGCGTCATGGCCGGGCCCGCGCCCGGCCATCACCGCCCGAGCCGCAGCCCGGCCCGCTCGACGATGCCGGCGAACTTCTCCCGCTCCGCCGCCAGGAAGGCCCGGGTCGCCGCCGGCGTCCCCGGCCCGGCCGGATCGACGCCGGCGGCGGCCAGCCGCGCCGCCGCCGCCGGATCGGCCAGCACCGCCCCCGCCGCCGCGGCCAGCCGCGCCACCACCGCCTCCGGCAGCCCGCGCGGACCGACCAGCACGTTCCAGGTCGTGATCTCGAAGCCCGCCAGACCGCTCTCGTCCAGCGTCGGGATGCTGGGAAACAGCGGATGCCGCCGGAGCGAGCTCACCGCCAGCCCGCGCGACAGCCCGTCCCGGAGATGCGGCGCGACCGAGGCCAGCACCTCGAGCGAGTAGTTGACCTCGCCCTTGGCCAGCGCCTCCATCACCGCCGAGCCGCCGCGGTAGGGCACGTGCTCCGCGCGCAGCCCGCCGGCGCGGAGCTTCAGGTACTCCCCCGTCAGGTGGCCGATGCCGCCTGCCCCAGAGGTCGCCCAGGTCATCTGCCCCGGCCTGGCGCGGATGGCGTCCAGCAGCGACCGCAGGTCGCGGAAGGGCGAGGCGGCCGGCACCACCAGCACCATCGGCCCGCCGCCGACCAGCGCGACCGGGGTGAAGTCCTCGACCGGGTCGTAGGGCGTCTGCTCCGGCAGCGCCGCCGGGTTGGTCCCGAGCGCCGAGGCGCTGGCCAGCAGCAGCGTGTAGCCATCCGCCGGCCGGTGCCGCACCCACTCCGTCCCGACCGAGCCGCCCGCCCCCGCCCGGTTCTCGACCACGATCCGCGCGCCCGGCCCAAGCTGCGGCGCCATCCGCTCGGCCATGATCCGCGCCGCGATGTCGGTCGATCCGCCGGCGAGGAAGGGTACCACCAGGCTCACCGGCCGCTCCGGATAGCCGCCCTGTGCCGCGGCCGGCCGCGCGCCAAGCATCGGGGCGGCCAGCAGCCATCGGCGTCGCATCATCCGCATCCCTCCCGGTCGATCCCCGCAGCAGGCCCCGGAAACGGTTGCCGTGCAATTCGCGATCCACCGGGCACCCAAGCGCAACCGGCGCGTTGACGGATTCGAATCCCGATCCTTGGAGAGCCGAGATGCGGTCCGACTCCCAGCCGAATGCCTTCCTGGCCACCGCCGTCGCGCTGGTGGCCGGCGCCACCCTGCTCCTCACCGGCAGCCGCCAGAAGGGCCAGCCCCAGCGCGCCCACCGCCCCGGTGCCCCCGCCGCCCCGGCCGGCGACCGCGGCCAGGACGCCACCCACCCGACGGAGATCCCCGCCCGGGGCTGGTGGGACATCCTGAAGCGCACCGCCGCGCAGGTCTCGGAGGACCGGCTGCTGAGCGAGGCCGCCGGCGTCACCTTCTACACCCTGCTCGCGCTCTTCCCCGCGATCGGCGCGATGATCTCCATCTACGGCCTCTTCGCCGACCCGGCGACGATCGGCGACCAGCTCCAATCCGTCGCCGCCATCGTGCCCAGCGGCGGCATGGAGATCATCAACGAGCAGGTGCAGCGCATCGTCTCCAAGGGCGGCAGCAGCCTCGGCTTCGGGGCGGTGATCGGGCTCGCCACCTCGCTCTGGTCGGCCAACCAGGCGATGAAGGCGATGGTCGACGCGCTCAACGTCGTCTACGACGAGCGGGAGCGGCGCGGCTTCTTCCTCCGCACCGCGCTGACGTTGGCCTTCACCCTCGGCGGCATCCTGTTCATCCTGCTGGCGATGACGGGCGTCGTGGTGCTGCCCGTGGCGCTGCACCTGCTCGGCATCGACGGGCAGCTCGGCACGCTGCTCGGCCTCGGCCGGTGGCCGGTGCTGCTGGCGGTGATCGGCCTTTTCCTCGCCGCCCTCTACCGCTTCGGCCCGAACCGCGACCGCGCGCAGTGGCGCTGGGTCAGCTGGGGGAGCTTCGCGGCCTCCATCGGCTTCGTCGCCTTCTCGGTCGGCTTCTCCTACTACGTCGCGAATTTCGGCAGCTACAACGAGACCTATGGCTCGCTCGGCGCCGTGGTCGGCTTCATGACTTGGATCTGGCTCTCGACGACGGTGGTGCTGGTGGGCGCCGAGCTGGATGCCGAGATGGAGCACCAGACCGCCCGCGACACGACGAGCGGCCCGGAGCGGCCCATCGGCACGCGGGGCGCGAAGATGGCCGACACCGTCGCCTGACGCTCACCCCGTCGTCGGCCCGCCGACGATCCGCCGCGCCGCGGGGATCGCCGGCAGCGCGGCGGGGAAGGCGAAGCACCAGGCGAGCACCCAGCTCGCCAGCCACAGCAGCGGGACATCTCCGCCCGCAGGCCGAGATTGACCAGGCTGAGCAGCGCCGGGACCACGCCGGCCATGAAGAAGGCCACGACCAGCGGGAGAGGCACCGGCCCTCAGACCAAACAACAAGCTAGCAGCCTGTCGGGTTTGGGTTTGCTGGCGACGGGTCCGTTGGATTGTGGATC
>NZ_JCACHU010000180.1:0-13884 GCF_059504005.1 Belnapia sp.
CTCTCGGTGCCAGCGCTGCAGATCCGCCTTGACCCGCAGGGGGCATCCACACATGAGATAATGCGCGCTTGCCGCAAGCAGTACAAAGCTTGCCACAATTCAAGGAGACCAACGCATCAAACGTTTTAACGAGATGTTGCCGCAAAGAGCGGATGCCTATTCGCCTGTGCCATGGCGAGAGGATTATGCTCCCGTGCAGCGGGATTTCCATAACGACCCTTATCCAACAATCAGGGTTGGCCGAAACGCAATCTTGGCTTTCCCAGCTGAGATCGCCTGCGCGACGCTCCGGCAAGTTTATTTGGGCACGCCAAGCTATAGCCAACTCTCCGCTAACCTATGAATTTGCGTCGAAAGTCGGTCGGATTTCATTCCAGTGCAACCTTGGGGGTTGTGCGGCAGGGCATGGCACTTCTGCTCTCACAAACGGTGCACGCCCCAAAAATAGGCGACGGAGCCCGGCAAAATTCCGCCCAAGGTGGCGCGATGAGCGTGCCGATGAAAAAACTGGCCGAGCGGCAGTGTTGGTACCTCTTCGGAGGCGGCGCGCTGTATCAAATCCAAAATGGCCCGCTCTTCGTCCGGCGTCGACGCCGCCAACCAGTCTTGGGTCAGGCGCTCAATGTTCGGGCTTTCAAACCAACCGGGCCAACCCGCCATACCCTGACCACGCACCGCTGCGTTCATGGCTGGGTTAGCTATCGCTACGCCGGGCCAGTTTGTGCAGGCCAAGCTCCAGCCGCCTCGTTCCACCGGCTGACGAGAGGCGCGGCGCCGCAGCACTGAGCCCCAATCCATCTCCTGCAGTTCGGTCCGAATTCCGATGCGCGTCAACAGATCTGCTAGCAGCTGTCCATGTGGTCGGACTGCCGGAAGGTCCGTCGGGTTAATCAAGACCGCGCGCTCGCCGCGGTAGCCTGAAGCGCGAACCGCTGCGACGGCGGTATCGAGGTCGCGCGGCGTGCGTGGACCTAGCCCAACCGGCTCCGCTACACCCGGCATACCGCAAGGAAACAGCGAATGGCACTCCCGCCAACCTTGGGGGTCAGCGCCAGCAATCGCCTGCATGAAATCAGGCTGATTGATTGCCTCGAGGACGGCGCGGCGCAGCGCAGCGTTGTCGAAAGGTGGGTGCAGATGGTTAAATCGCGCCATGGCTACGACACCGTATGGATCGCTGCGAGCCACACGTATCGCATGTTGCTGCGCTAGGGACAGCGCAAGGTCGGCATGGACATGTTCCCACCAATCCACATCGCCAACCTGCAACGCGGCGGCAGCGGTTGCGGGGTCGGGGATGACTGTCCATTCCATTCGCTCGAACAGTACGCGCTTGCCGCCCGAGGTCCAATCAGCGGGCTCGGGGCGCGGCACATAACCGTCGAAGCGTGCGTATACGACACGGCTGCCGGACAGGTACTCGTCAGAGATGAATCGCCAAGGTCCCGATCCGACCATCTCTGGCACCGGTACATCGGGTGCAGTGCGGGCGAGCCTCTCCGGCATGATGAAGGCTGGCGACGAGTGCGGTTTACCGATTGCCTCTAGCAAGCGTGGGAAAGGGCGCGTGAGGCGGATGCGAAGCGTGTCGTCACTCACAGCATCGAAGCTCTCGAGGGAAGCAGCAAGGGCTTGGCCGAAGCTGTCGCGCACGCTCCAGCGCCGGAGGCTGGCTGCACAATCGACTGCACGGACGGGCTCACCGTCATGGAAGCGCAGGCCTTCCCGCAAATGGATATGCCAGATTAATCCGTTATTGTAGACTTCATGGCCTTTTGCCATCTGTGGATGCGGACGCAGTTGGCCGTCCACCCCATAAAGGGTATCGAACACGCAATATCCATGTGTCGTGGTGACGCCTGGCAGCGAGAAGACCGGATCGAGCAGGGTAAGAGCGGCTTGCGGCACGAAGCGAAGCGTGCCCTGCTTACCAACCTGCTTTGACAGCGCCGCCGTCGCTAGGCCGGAACCCGTCAACGTCGCGGCACGCCGCAACAGCTCTCTTCGCAAGACCATCCGTCATACCCCTGGATCCGTCGCTGTTATTCCTTGTCGCAATCATAACCGGGTGGCAGGCTGCCACTCGCGGACCTGACGTGCTCTCCCGAGCACCGCGTTTTCACCGTAACTGTCAAAGCAGGTTGCTAAGAATTTTGCGAGCGCGCAACAAGTCATCGGTGCCAAGTCCCTCAGTAAATCGGGCATACACCGACGCCAAGATGGCCCGTGCTTCAATTGGGCGGCCGCGGCTTCCCATAAACTGTGCCAAGCTGGCGGCTACACGCAGCTCCCAGGCTAGAGCACCTTGCTGCTGCGCCAAGTCAAGCGCTGTGACGAAATCCGCTTCCGGTGCATCGGTGTCTTCCAGGGTGGCGGCAATCCGAAACTCACCACGCAGCCGCAACAGCTCCGGCATACACCACGCTTCTTCATTCCGGAGAGCGCGTCCGATCGCCTCATCCACCATCGCCGCACCTATCGCCGCGCTCGGAGCAACCGGCGCGACACCAGCCAGTGCGCCAGCCATGCCGGTAAGATATCCGGTGATGTTCATACCTGTACCGTAAGACACTAGGTGTTGAACCGCGTCGCGGAACTCCTTCACCCCCGCTGCGACATCGCCCCGGGTCACTTGCAAAATTCCGGCGTAGCAGCGCCCCTCAGCGCGCCAAAAGCCAAGGCTGTGCTCCGTTGCCTTCTCCAACAATACTGTGACAAAGCCCTCCGCCACAGCGAGATCGCCAGTCAGCAGCGCGACTGGACATCCGGCCTGCACAAGAGCTAGGGCGAAAGCCAAATTATGTCCGGATTCGCGTGCGTCGTGCACCACCGCATGCGCCGCGCGAAGTGCGGTGTCCGGCTTGCCTTGCAGCCAAAGAATACGCGGCAGATAGCAACGCGCCGCCAGCCGTTGATCGTACTGTGCGCGGATCATGGACCGTGCCGGCGCCTGCACTGCGCGAGTCTGCACGCTCTCCAGGTGGCGTTGGGCCGCCATCTGCTCACCCAGGAAATGCAACGTGACGCCCATCATGCGGACTCCCGTAACATAATCGTTGGGGCTGGAGGCAAGTTCACAAAAACGCTTGGCCGAAATAAGTGCCGTTCGATAGGCACCCTGATTAAGCTGATGGTTCCAGAGGCCCCAGCGTGCCCACAATTGTTGATCGATATCGTCCAGCTGCGTCGCCAGGCGCAACACCTCCGTCCAGGCCGCCACAACCTCGGCCCCGGCACCCTTTTCGGTGTAAAACAGGGCAACTGCCCGCGCGGCAGATAGCCGCAACACCGCGTGCGCATCGGCGCTCTCCTGCGCGAGCGTCAGCGCTTGCTCGACACGCCTACGACACTCCGTTACCAGCGACAGTGACAGCCAGATCGGCAGTGCACCGATTACAAGCGCCACGCCGATCGCGGCATCGCCCTTGGCTGAGAAGGCCCAGTCCATTGCGGCACGCCAGTTATCAAGGTGTCGACCATGTAGCGCCAGCCACTCCGCCTCTGCCCGAAAGCCATGATCTGCGTCGGCCCGAGCTGACAAGGCGCGGTAGTGTTCGGCGTGGCGCCGTGCTGCCACGTCGTAGCCGCCTGCGGCTCGCAACTTCTCCAATGCATAAAGACGAACAGTTTCCAAGAGGTGGTAAAATGGGGTATCGTCACGCAAGTCGACGACAACAAGAGACTTCGTCACCAAGCTGCCGATACATTCAACTAGCTGCGGCCGAGGCAGATCGGCTGCCACGGCCAGCGCAGCGTCCAGCGGAAACTCGCCAACGAAGACTGCAAGGCGGCGCAGCGTCGCTGCCTCGTCCTCCGGCAACAAGTCAAAGCTCCAGTCGAGCACAGCACGCAGCGTCCGGTGGCGTGCGAGCGCGGTGCGTCGGCCAACAGTGAGAAGGTTGAAGCGATCGATCAGCCCAGCAGCGACTTGGCTGACCCCAATGGTTGCGGCGCGCGAGGCGGCAAACTCAATCGCCAGCGGGATCCCATCCAGCTGGCGGCAAATTACGGCGATGGCTCGCGCGTCTTCACGACTAGCCGGAACCGCCGCGCCATGGGCCTGCGCACGTGCGACGAACAACTCGGCCGCGCTGCAGGCGAGCAACCTGTCCGGGTCTTCTTCGCCAAGCGGCGGCACGTCGAGCGGCGACAGGCGGTAGACATACTCGCCATCCACCCGCAGCATCTCGCGGCTCGTCGCCAGCAGGGTGGTCCCAGGGCAGAGCCGCAGCACCGCCTCCGCCAGCGCTGCAGCGGCATCCACAAGATGCTCGCAGTTGTCGAGGATCAGCAGGGTCGGTTCCTGCGCAATCGCACTCGCGACGGATTCGGCCGAATGCTCGCCCCCACTAAGCCGCAGTCCCAGCACCCGTGCTGTGGCGGACGGTATCAGAGCGGGGTCGGACAGTGTTGCAAGTTCAACGAAGCAGATACTTCCAGCGAAGTTGGCGGAAAGCTTCTGCGCGACCTCCAGGGCCAAGCGCGTTTTACCAATGCCGCCAACGCCGGTAAGCGTGACAGCGCGGTATGCCGAAAGCAGGTCGCAAAGATTTTGGACAGCCTCAGCGCGTCCAATTAACGCCGACGAGGCAACTGGCAAATTGATGCGCGATTGGCGCGAGGCGGCTTTCGGCACGGCGGTGTTTGAAGCTCCACCATTGCTACTCACAGACCAGGTGCCGAGGAGCCGGTAACCGCGTCCATAGGCGGTTTTGAGCAGCTGGCGGTCGGGTCCGAGCGCCTTGCGCAATGCCGAAAGGTGGACGTCGAGCGTGTTCTCCTCAACCAAAACGCCGGGCCAGATACGTCCCATAAGCGCATCTTTGGTAACCAGTTCGCCATGCGAATTGAGCAGTGCTTCGATAATGGCGAAGGCACGGTCGCCCACCGCAGCTCGAGCGCCAAGCACGCGGAGCTCTCGGCGCTTCAAATCGACTTCAACACGACCACAGGTATATACCGACCCTTGCTCCGGCACGTTATGGACCCGCTTCAGCTTTCTTCAGAGTTTCCCAGGTTCTTCGTACGTGCAACGTCACGCATAGGTGTCGGGATCAACTTGTTCGGCGACGCCCCCGAGGTTCTGATCGATGGGAGTACCGGTATCCCTTTGCGATTCAGCCTTATTCAGCAACGTCCCAAGGATTCGGTCTGGCTTCACCGGTACGGTCATCTCTGTCAGGTCACGGAGGCCGCCATAAGCGTAGGCGCAGACGGACGCTGGGTATTTGGCCCGCGAGGGCAAACGCAGCGTGTTGGTTTGCGGGGTCTGTAGCCATCTCAACTGCAGGGTCAGGCTTCCCTGAACAATTGCATGCGCCTGCCAGGGGCGGATCGCTCCCCCAATCCACATCCAAGGATACCACCATGCCGACCATCACCGTCGAGGACGGCACCGAGATCTACTACAAGGATTGGGGCTTCGGGCAGCCGGTGGTCTTCAGCCATGGCTGGCCGCTGACCGCGGATGCGTTCGAAGACCAGATGTTCTACCTGGCCTCGCGCGGCTACCGCTGCATCGCCCACGACCGCCGCGGCCATGGCCGCTCCGGCCAGCCGTGGAACGGCAACGACCTCAGCACCTACGCCGATGACCTCGCCGCGCTCGTGAAGGCGCTCGACCTGCGTGACGCGGTGCATGTCGGCCACTCCACCGGCGGCGGCGAGGTGGCGCGCTATATCGGGCGCCACGGCACCGGCCGTGTGGCCAAGGCGGTGCTGATCAGCGCCATCCCGCCGCTGATGCTCAAGACGCCGGCCAACCCTCTCGGCACCCCGATCGAGGCCTTCGACCGGCTGCGCGCCTCCGTGGCGGCCGACCGCTCGGCGTTCTGGAAGGAGCTGAGCCTGCCCTTCTACGGCTACAACCGGCCCGGGGCGACGGTCTCGCAAGGCGTGCGGGATGATTTCTGGCGGCAGTCCATGATGGCCGGATTCCCGGCCTCCTACTTCTGCATCAAGGCCTTTTCGGAGACCGACACCACCGAGGACCTCAAGCGGTTCGACGTGCCGACGCTCGTGCTGCATGGCGACGACGACCAGATCGTGCCGATCCAGGCCGCGGCCCTGCGGTCATCGACGATGATCCGCGCCGCCACGCTGACGGTGTACCAGGGCGCGCCGCATGGCCTCGCCACAACGATGAGGGACCGGCTCAACGAGGACCTGCTGGCCTTTCTCGGAGCCTCCTAGGTTCAGGTACACAGACAAAGATTTGGCCGCCACGACTGAGTTCCGCCGACCGCCGACTGCTGGACCAAGAACATGTGGAGCCGCGCCTGATGCGTACCGTTTCTCGACAAGATTTCTCGCGCCGCGGCTTCTGCCTTTGCTGCGCGTCAGCGGTGCTGGTAGCGAATGGCGTCTCGCCCACGCCGCGAAAAGCTTTTGCGCAGGCGCGCAATGTCGTTGACATGATGCGCGCTGAAGCAGCGAACGCACCGATTAAAGCACACAAGCTGGGCCGCAACATCAGCGTACTCGTTGGATCTGGCGGCAATATCGTTGTGGCCACAGGAGCTGACGGCAAAATCCTCGTGGATGCCGGGATCACAGCATCTCGTCCGAAAATCAGCGAAGCGCTTGCTCAGCTTGGCCAAGGACCGGTCACACACCTTGTCAACACCCACTGGCACTTCGACCATGCTGACGGCAACGAATGGTTTCACCAGCAAGGCGCCACCCTCATTGCCCACGAGAATACCCGTAAGCACCTCGCCGAGGCCACACGGGTTGAGGATTGGGATTTCAATTTCCCGGCTTCGGCAGTGGGTGCAGTCCCGACAGAGGTAATAGCTGTCGATCGGACGCTTACGCTAAGTGGAAATACTCTTGGGCTGAAGCACTATGGGCCCGCACACACTGATGGCGACCTGTCGGTACATTTCGGTGAAGCCGATGTTCTCCATGCTGGCGACATATATTGGAGATCTTATCCATTCATCGATTACTCGACGGGAGGAAGCATCGACGGGACGATCCGGGCGGTCGATGCCATAATTGCAAACACGACTAGCGCAACAGTCATCGTGCCTGGCCATGGCGATCCAGCCAGCAACAGGTCGGAACTCAGAAACTACCACAATATGCTGGTGGCTTGTTCGTGAGAGGGTTGCGATACTCAAGCGACAAGGTCGCACCCTGGAAGATACCCTAGCCGCGGCGCCGACCGCCACCTTTGACTCCGAATGGGGCCAAGGGATCGTGAGTTCCGTGTCCTTCACCAAGCTCGTCTATGCCGGAGTGTGACCCTCAGTCAGTTTGCTGGGCCAGCCCGACAAAATCAGCGAGTTGGTCGCAAGCGTGTTCTTCTCAGCCGAAGCACAACGTCCATCCGCCTTCTCACCGGCTCACATGGCCTGCGGGCGCCTTCGAATGGCCGAGTGTGGTCTCCGTGGCCGGCTTCGAAAACCTGTGTTCAGGAGTGGATAGCATGCGGAAGCGGCACGTCATGGTGGTTGCGACGGCTGTTCCCTTGGCGCTCATGGCAGCCTCCGGCGTGGTTGCCGCCATTGGCTGGCTACCGACACCGAGTATGGCGCAGGAGCGATCGGCCAACGACCTCCAGACGCGGCTACGAGTGCCCGCTAATTACCGCACGGCTTTCCAGTTCCTAGGCACATTCGCGGTGGCGGCCGATGCTGGCGAGGGCGCGAAGGAGCTTCACACCGTTTACGCCTCGCCTGGCGTCATCCCGGCTTACCGCAACACGAGCCACTTCCCCGACGGAACGGTGTTGGTCAAAGAGGTACGCGAGACCGAAACCGAGGACATGACGACAGGCCGCGTTAGTCGCGCCGGCCGTCTCCGAGGCTGGTTCGTTATGGTGAAAGATGCCCGTGGTCGGTACCGCGATGACCCGTTGTGGGGTGAGGGCTGGGGCTGGGCGTGGTTCGACGCCGACAACCCAAATATAACCAGTACCAAGGAATTCCGTGCGGAATGCTTGGCCTGCCATGTGCCGGCACAGTCAAGCGACTGGATTTATGTGCAGGGCTATCCAGCGCTACATTGAGCATTGCTCAGTCCTCTCCGCGACCGGATACACCCGATCGCATCCAATTCGTCATCTAACCCTGCGGTTGCTACAGCGCCTCCTAGCGGCTGGGAGATGGCAGTGGTGCCTGCAATGCAACGTAGTGGAGACGACACCCCCATGTCGACAACCGAGCATTACGACATCCTCGTCTTCGGCGGTGGCATTGGCGGCAAGGTATTGGCCATGGATCAGGCGCGAGCAGGTAAGCGCGTCGCCATGGTCGAAATAGGGATGATCGGGGGCTCCTGCATCAACGTAGCCTGCATTCCAAGCAAATCCTTGATCCGCAGCGCCGAGATTGCGGCGCTCACGGCTCATGCTGCGGAGTTCGGCACATTCCTGTCCGGGGCCACCCGTAACATGACCCGCATCGCAGCCCGGACAGCCGACATCGTCGATGGCTTGGTGCAGGCCAATCGCCAAGCTTTTGACGCAAGCGGCCTCAAGCTCGTGCTCGGCCGCGGTCGATTCGTTGAGCCGCGGGTTGTGGAGGTAGCAACGGAACACGGTCCCCGCCATCTCTCGGGTGAGCGAATCTACTTGAACCTTGGCACCGAGGCTGCAATCCCGCCGATACCGGGTTTAGCTGAAGCTGCGCCTTTAACGCATGTTTCGGCGCTCAAGCTCGATGTGTTGCCACAACGCTTGATTGTCCTTGGCGGCGGTTACGTTGGCTTGGAAATGGCACAAGCCTTCCGGCGGTTGGGTAGCGAAGTCGTCCTGCTCGAGAGGAGCTCGCAGCTTGTCGCACGCGAGGATCCCGATTTTGGGGAGGGCATTCAGGCCATCCTCGAAGAGGATGGCGTGGAGGTGTTGATCGGATCGCGGACTATGCAGGTTGGAGGGCGGTCTGGAGACCGTGTTTCCGTGCGCCTTGAAGACGGATGCTGGGTGGAGGGGTCGCATCTTCTCGTCGCTGCTGGCCGCCGGCCGAGAACGGATGGTATCGGCCTTGACATTGCTGGCGTCGAGCTGGACGCGAAAGGCTTCGTTCAGGTAGACGAGCGGCTTCAGACCACGGCAGAGGCCATCTGGGCGCTGGGCGAGGCCGCAGGCAGCCCAATGTTTACCCACGTCTCGCTCGATGACTACCGCGTGGCCAAGGCTGGCATCGAGGGTGGTGCGTACACAACCGCAGATCGCTTGGTTCCGTCTTGCCTGTTTATTGATCCCGAATTTGCGCGGGTTGGATTATCCGAGGAGGAGGCGAAGCGGAAGGGCATCCCCCATCGTATCGTACGCTTCCCGATGGCTGCTGTGCCGAGGGCACGAACTCTTTCCCAGCGCCAGGGCTTTATGAAAGCAGTAGTGTCAACGGACGACCAACTTCATGGCTTCGCCATGTTGGGCCCGCGGGCAGGCGAGGTGATGTCGGTGGTGCAAACAGCAATGACCGGCGGGCTTGGCGCCACCGCTCTACGCGATACTATCTTTGCACATCCGACGATGACGGAATCGCTGAACTTTCTTTTCCTCTTCGGAGATTCAGCATTCGCACCTTAGCTCTCTGCCAAGTTTGGGAGTCAAACGATTCGGGGTTTTTGGCAGGGAAGCACCTGCTGCATGCAAGCAGAAACATATCCATTTTCATTCGATATTTCACTTTTTGACGATGGCGTCAGCTGGTGCAGCGGAGGCGGGGATGACTGATATCAAGCGGCTCGACAGCGCCTATTCCTTCGCCGAGACCCTCCAGCGGTTACGTGCCAAGCTTGAAGGCCACGGCTTTACCATCTTCGCCACGATCGACCAGCGCGAGGCGGCGCGGTCAGTGGGCCTCGACATGCCGCCGACCACGCTCCTCGTCTACGGCAATCCGCGCGGCGGAACCCCGCTGATGCTCGCCGCCCCGGATTTCGCATTGGAACTGCCTTTGAAAATCCTGGTGCGCGAGGAGGGCGGCGGCCAGGTCCTCATCGTCTACACCCCGGCCGCGGCGCTCGAAGGCCGGCACGGGCTCCCCGCCGGCATGGTTGGCAAGCTCGCGGGCGCCGAAGCCCTGCTCACCGCCGCCGTCCAACGCTAGGCCAGCCCGGCCATCCGCCCTCCGTCCCATGCAAGAGGCCAGATCATGACTCCGACCCCGAGGGAAAGTAGCAGGGACCGCGGTCCCGCCAGTCGCTCGCGGCGCAGCATCCTGTCCGGCGCCGTCGGCGTCGCCAGCATCGCCGCCGCGGAACGGGCAGCCGCCGATAGCTTGGCCGACGTGCCACCGCGCGGCCCTGGCGAGCCGCTCTCGGCTTTCAGCAAGCGCTCCAGCTTCGTGCATATCAGCCGCATCCCGGAAGCCGGCCCGGGCCGCCGGCACCTGGACCCAAGTGAGGCCATCAACTCCAAAACGCCGCTTGACCGTCTCGTTGGCACCATCACGCCCGCCGACTTGCATTACGAGCGCAGCCATTCTGGCGTGCCCGATATCGACCCGGCGCAGCACCGCCTCCTCGTCCACGGCATGGTCAAGCGGAACCTCGTCTTCACCATGGAGGACATACGCGCGATGCCCTCGACCTCGCGCGTCGCCTTCCTCGAGTGCACCGGCAATGGCTGGGAGAATTGGAAGGAGGCCGCGCCCGACGTGACGGTGCAGAACACCCATGGCCTTATCAGCACGAATGAGTGGAGTGGGGTCCCCCTCGCCTTCCTGCTCGACCTCGTCGGCGCCGACCCGGCCGCGACCTGGATGCTGGCCGAGGGCGGCGACGGCTCCGCCGTGGCGCGCAGCATCCCCCTCACCGACGAGATCATCGCCGAAGGCATGCTCGCCTATGGCCAGAACGGCGAGCCGCTGCGCCCCGCCCATGGCTTTCCGCTCCGCCTGTTCCTGCCGGGCTTCGAGGGCAACCTCAACATCAAGTGGCTGCGGCGGCTGAAATTCGGCGACCGTCCCTTCATGACGCGCTGGGAGACCGCCCGCTACACGCAGCTTCAGGCAGATGGCTCGGCGCGCCAGTTCCAACTTCGCCAGGACGTCAATTCGGTCATCAACTCGCCCTCGGGCATGATGCAGATCAAGCCCGGCTACAACCGGATCACCGGCTTCGCCTGGAGCGGCCATGGCCGCATCAGCCGCGTCGAGATCAGCACCAACGGCGCGAAGACGTGGCGTGACGCGACAATTGCCGGCCCCGCCTTGCCCAAGGCTCAGACCTACTTTCAAGCCGATTGGCGGTGGGATGGCAGCCCGACCAAGATCGTGAGCCGCTCGACCGACGAGAAGGGCAACGTGCAGCCCGACCGGGCGAGCTTCATCGCGCAGACCGGAACGAACGCCCTCTTCCACTACAGTGCCCAGCAAACCTGGGCTATCGACGCCGAAGGGAAAGTGCGCAATGTCCTGGCATAGACCGGTCCTACAGGGCCTCGCCGCCCTGCTGACCTGCGCCCTGGCCGCCTCCGCCGCTGACTTTGGTCGCCCTGCCACGCCGGATGAGATCCGGCTCTGGGACATCGATGTCCGGCCGGATGGCACGGGCCTGCCGCCGGGCCGCGGCAGCGTCGTCCGCGGCCAGCAGGTATTTGAGGACAACTGCCTCGCCTGCCATGGCGAGCGCGGCCAGGACGGCATTGCCGACCGGCTAGCCGGCGGCCAAGGCAGCCTGGCTTCAGCGCATCCGGTAAAGACAGTCGGCAGCTTCTGGCCCTATGCCACGACGCTCTTCGACTATGTGCGGCGTGCCATGCCCTACCCTGCGCCGCAGACGCTGAGCGACGACGACACCTATGCGGTTGTCGCTTACATCCTCAACCTCAACGGACTCGTGCCGGACGGCGCGACTCTCGACCGCTCGAGCCTGCTCACCATTCGCATGCCCAACCGCGACGGTTTCAGGCTGGATGCCGAGTTCCGCACGATCCACAACGCCCGTCAGCCTTCCGCAAGCAAGCCATGACGAATGCTCCCTCTGCCAGATGCCTTTCTCGATCGGCTGTCGCAAACCCCGTTGGCTTAAGCATTCGCCCGTTATGCTCATACCTGAACCTGGCAAGGCCTTAGCTCAGCCAATGCCTCCAGAAGCGCAGCATCCTCGATCGAACCCGGGAGAAAGGAAGCACATGGTCAGCATCAGCAGGCGGGCTGCTCTATGGAGCACGGCGGCTATCGGTCTTACCGCACCGGCATTGGCTCGGGCTCAATCGGCAATACTACCTTTCGGCAATGGCGAACGGCCGCTGGTGGCCTATCCGCAGAAGCGGCCGCTGATCCGACTGACCGCGCGCCCGCCGCAGCTGGAGACGCCGTTCGCCGCCTATAACGAGGGGATCATCACTCCGAACGACGCCTTCTTTGTACGTTACCATCTCGCTGGCAACGTGCCGCCGCAGGACCTCGATGCGGAAACCTTCCGCCTAAGCGTGATGGGCGCGGTGCGCAGCCCGCTCTCGCTTTCCATGGCGGAGTTGCGAGCAATGCCAGCGGTGGAGCTGGTCGCGGTGAACCAGTGTTCAGGCAATGGCCGGGGCTTCTTTGAGCCTCGTGTCGCCGGCGGACAGGCCGGCAATGGCCTGATGGGCAACGCGCGCTGGCGCGGCGTTGCGCTGAAATCCGTGTTGGACCGCGCAGGCATCCTGCCGACCGCAATGCAGGTGAGCTTCAACGGCCTCGACGAGCCGCTTGCCCCGGATACTCCTGACTTCACCAAGGCGCTCGCCCTCGACCATGCAAGCGATGGAGAGGTAATGCTGGCCTGGGCGATGAACGGCGCCGACCTGCCGGTGCTCAACGGCTATCCTCTGCGCTTGGTGGTACCAGGCTATTACGGCACCTACTGGGTCAAGCACCTGCACGAGATCACCGTGCTCGACAAACCCTCCGACAGCTTCTGGATGACCTCTGCCTATCGCATCCCGGACAACGACTGCGCCTGCGTGCCCGCTGGCACGGCAGCGCCGAAGACCCGGCCGATTGGCCGATACAACATCCGCAGCTTCATCACCGGCCCGGCGGAGGGCGGTCGGGTCGCCGCCGGCCGCGAGTTCATTGTCCGTGGCTTCGCCTTCGATGGCGGCTCGGGCATAGCACGGGTCCAGGTCTCGGCCGACGGCGGTCAGCGCTGGGTCGAGGCGCAGCTCGGCGAGGAGTTGAGCCGCTACTCCTTCCGCGGTTTCGAGGCGCGGCTCAGCCTGCCGGCCGGGCCGCATCGATTGCTGTCCCGCGCCACCGGCCGGAACGGCGAGACTCAGCCGCTGGAGCCGCGCTGGAATCCGCCTGGCTATATGCGGAACGTGATCGAGAGCATTGCCGTGACGGCGGCCTGAGGAGAATGGCCATGCGCATCCCCACCGTTACGGCGATTATCCTGGCCGCCGGCATCGCCGCTGCTGCCCCCATCCGCTACAACCTGCCGGAGGAGACCGCAGAGCTGGCGCCCGGGCCTGGACAGGATGTGGCCCAGGCCTGCACCGCTTGCCATTCGGCGGACTACATCACCACTCAACCGCGTGGCCTGCCGGATCCGGCTGCCTTCTGGACCGTCGAGGTAAATAAGATGCGACACAGTTATGGCGCGCCGATCGAGGCATCGGACGTGCAAGCGATCGTGGCGTATCTCGTCGCCACATACGGACGATAGCTACTCTTCCCAGGTTGAGGAAGGCGATATCGGGTTGCTGAAGCGATGGGCGCATTTGGCACGAGCGGAGCGGCATGAGGGGAAATGATGCCATGGCAGCAGCTTCGATGAGTGCAAGCACCGTGACGGCGACCAGCGCACAACTTGCCAAGCGGTCGGCTCCGAATGTTTGGCTCGGCATTCGCCGCGGTACCTTTCGGAGATACCCTGCTTGCGGCGAATGTAGTGCGCCCGGTTGTTGAGACAGCTGGCTGCGCTGTTCAGGCGGCCAAGGGT
>NZ_JCACHU010000181.1:0-13746 GCF_059504005.1 Belnapia sp.
AAGGATCCCTCAATCAACGCCGTGCAGCAGCAAACTTTGCCAACCTAGTTTTTTTGACTGTTTGCACGACATGGGGGACCCGGCGGGGGTGGCGTCACAGGTTCGCCGATCGCTCAAGCCGGGCGGTACGTGGATGGTAGTCGAGCCGATGGCGGGTGATCGCCTTGAGGACAACCTAAACCCGGTCGGGCGCCTCTTTTACGCGGCTTCGACCATGCTCTGCGTACCGACCTCGCTCGCGCAGGAGGTGGGTGCCGCGTTCGGCGCTCAGGCGGGCGAGGCGAAGCTGCGGGAGGCGATCACCGCTGGCGGGTTCGGCAGCGTCCGCCGCGCGACTGAGACGCCGTTCAACATGATCCTTGAGGCACGACCTTAGGCCCAGTGTTGGGCTGCTGGGGAAATCACCGGCCTTGTCCACTTCGCGGTGTTCACTCTGGCTCCCAGAGGAGTAGTCGCAGAACAAAGAGTGCGGCGCATAGGACCGCTACACATGCCGGGGAGAAGATGATGGACCGATCCACACCCCCGATCACGCGACGAGTCGCGCTCGCGGTGGCTGGTGGCGCCACAACCGCACCCCGGTCCGGCCCGGCTCAGGGACGCTTTCCCGACCGCCCGATCCGCATGATCGTGCCCTGGCCCCCAGGGGGCGCCACTGACACGCAGATGCGTGTCTTGTGTGAACTGGCGGCCCAGCGTCTCGGCCAGCCAATCGTCATCGAGAACCGACCCGGCGCGACCGGCTCGCTTGGCGCACTGGCGCTCAAGCTGGCGCTCAAGGACGCGCGGCCAGACGGTTACTTGCTCTCCCAGATGCCGCCCTCAGGCGTGTTCCGCATCCCACATATGTCCTCCCGCCCGCCTTTCGATCCGATGACTGATTTCACCTGGGTCATTCAGGTAACAGGCTACACCTTCGGTGTGGTGGTGCGTGCCGACGCACCGTGGCAGAGCTTCCCCGAACTCCTCGACCATGCCTGGATCAACCCCGGCCTGATCAACTACGGCTCGCCCGGCGTGGGTAGCCCGCTGCATGCGACCATGGAGCGGATTGCCCGGCTCCGTGGCATCAACTGGACCCATGTCCCCTTCCGCGGCACCACCGACGACCTCCAAGCCCTCCTGGCAGGACAGGTGCAGGCCAGCGCGCAGGGGAGCACCTGGGCGCCGCTGGTCGAGGCCGGGCGGCTGCGCCTGCTGGTGACCTTCGGCGCCGAGCGCATCAAGCGATTCCCCGATGTTCCCACGCTGCGCGAGGTGGGCATCGACCTCGTTGTCCCGGCGCCATATGGCATCGCCGGGCCGCGCGGTCTCGATCCGGAGGTCGCGCGCGCGCTGCATGACGCGTTCAAGGAGGCGCTATTCGGCCCCACGCACCTCGCGGTGCTGGACCGGCACGATATGCCGGTCCTGTATCTCGGCCCCGAGGAGTACGCAGCCGCGGCCCGACGCCAATACGAGGAGGAGCGGGAGATCGTGCGCATGCTGGGGTTGCGAATGGAGTAGGTCCATGAGGTGGAGATTAGGACCGTCTGCGGGTGGCAGTAGGACGCGTGGCTGTCAGAGGGGAGGGCAGAATGGGAGAGGGGCTGACCTTTACCAAGGGGGTGGCTGCGGCGGGGGGGTACGAGAGGGCCTTCGCTCACGTCTCCTCGCACTTCGTCCCGTTTCTGCTCCGCGCGTCCCGGCCTGCATCCGACAGCTTTCGTCGCCGAACCAACCTCAGCCTGTCGTCAAAAAAAGAACGGCCCAGCCGAGACCACCGCCAGGGCTGAACCGCGCTTGTGATTAGTAACCGCGATACCCACGGCCGCCCGAGTAACCGCCGCCACCGCCGTAGTAGCTGCCGCGGCTGGGTGCTGTCAGAGCACCGCCTGCGGCACCCACACCACCACCAACAAGCGCACCTGTTCCAACGCTGCCACCCGTCAAGGCGCTTACCCCAGCACCCGCTCCCGCTCCAAGCAGGCCCCCCGAGACGGCGCGTCCGCCGGGGCTTGTGCCGCATGCCGTCAAGCTGAGTGAAACTAGCCCGGCGAGCAGCGCGGCCATGAAATTACGCATCAGGGTTATGCCTCCCGTTATGGACGTAGAGGTGCAACGCGGCAGCCGCGAAGAAGCCTCGGCCGCAGCCTTCACAATGCTGCACTTCGTCGAACCGACTTCCATGACTGCTTATGTACGGCGGCTGCACGCGCTTGGCTCCATCCCGATCAAAACGGCGACCGCGGCCCGGCACCTGCGTTGATGCATAGAGGTGCGCGCCATGCAAACACGGTTTCCCATGATCGTTCTTGTTGCCCTTCTTGGTACCCAGGCGTGGTCGCAGACGACCGAGACGCTACCGCCCATCGCCGGTTCCCCGGCGGCACGACCACGCGCCGAGCCATACCCGGCCCAGCCTTGGTCACCACCCCCGGAGCCATATCAGGGGCAGCTTCCACCACCCGTCCCCTTCCAGCCTGGACCCGACCAGCGTCATTCGGTTCCAATGCCGCCTGCTTTCACAGCGCGAGAGTTACAGGCGAGGGATGAGCCGGTTCGCTTGGGGTGGCGCACTGCGGTTGAGGGAGAGTTTGCCGAATGGTGGCGGCGATATGGATGCTTTCCTCACCCCCGGCGGCAGGAAGTGTGGTTCGAGATGCTGGCTGACCGGCTCGGCGCCACTACTCAACAGCAGCAGCACTCCCTGTATGGCTTGGTGATGGAGCGGGTCGAACTCTATGACCCGCCCCGAACCCAATTCAGCGGGCTCCTGGGCGACACCGAGGATTGGGTCAACGACAGGATGGGGTGGCGGGCAGCCGGTGACCGGTTTTGCCCCCGCGGTTAGGCCAGCCACTCCGGCGCCTATGTCCAGCGCGGCCGTGAGCGAGAAAGTTATACCCCTCGGCGGCAGCAAAATTCTCACAGGTGCATTTACTGAATACCCGGCATCAGACTGGGGAGGGAGACGAACATGCGAGGGCGCCTCTGGGTGGCGGTCCTCTACGCCAGTTCTCACTGTACCGTGGCCCTCGCTCAATCGCACACCGAGGCCAGCGTGCCCATGGTCGCTCAGGTCGGCGCTGCCGCATCACCCTTAGCCCTCCCGCCGAGACCACCTCTCCGAATTCGGCCCGATGTCGAGCGGACGAATCTCGGCTGGGTCGCTTTGCTTGGGCTAAGCAGCCTTACCGCAGCCAACTCCCAACGGAGGCCGCCAGCGTAAAGCGCGCGACGCTAACCACGAAGCGGAGTTTAGCGGTGCTTGGCCCGCGTGGGTGACGGACCGAGCGGCGGCTCAATCCGGATAAGCAGCCCTATACGGGAGAATGCACATGGCCAAGGGTCAGAAGCGCAGTGGCCGCGAAGCCAAGAAGCCGAAGAAGGACAAAGCGAAAGGTCCAGCAATGGCGTCGTCGTTTGTCCAGCCGCCCACCAAATCGGTAGCGCCCGCCAGCAAGAAGTAGCTCACTCGATAAGGGCGGACGGTGGCCTTTACCGCTTAACCGCCGCATTGTTCGCGCTTTGGAAATCTGCGAAGGGTGACACCTCGCCGGAATGGTCAGTCCTGACGCCGCTCAGGCTCCCAGCCCATCACGTCCCGCTACGCGACCGGCCGGAGCGCCGTTAAGTCGTATTCATCGAACATCGTCTCGGCCAGCGCGTAGGGCGGGCCGTTGAGCCAACTCGGATCACGCCGCGGATCGACGATGCTGGCTGTCTCCCGTCCGCCCAGCACAGACACAACCTCGGCTGAGTCGATTCGGATTGCCACCACCCTGCGGGTGCCAACATCAGTGCAGCGCCACAGCCCGTGGCCGGGAGTAAATGCTTGGCCGATCACGAACTCACTGTGCTTCATCGTCATGCGGCAATCTCGTCCTCCTCGTCACCTTCATCGCCAATGTCATCCTCCAAATCAACCTCGCCTTCGCGCCCACGCTTTGCTTCATGCTCGATCCGCGCCAGGGCCGAGTGCGCGTCGGTTTCGACAATCTTCAATCCAATCGCCACAAGATGGCGGATCAGTGCCGACTTTACGCCCGGCGGCGGTGAGGCATTTTTTGGACCGGCGCATTGCTCGAACTGCCACAGTCCGTCCGCTATGCGGTGGAGTGCGGCGAGCAATGGCGGGTCGTCGGACACGAGGAATACAGTTGAACCGTTCACGAGATTCACATGGTACTTCGCCGCTCCCCACTCCGGCAGAGCCACACAGTTTTGGAAGCTCGTCGCAATTCTTTGGAGTTCGTCGGTCGTCCTGACAAAGCGGAAAGGTTCGGGTGCGGCGAAACCTGGGTCGGGCGCTGCAATTCGTGCAAGTGCAGTCCTGATACGCCTTGCCACCGCAGGCATCCTGGCCCCAGACGGGAGCCGCATGTCCTCATCGCGCAGCGCAGAATGGGCACGGAGGAAGGCCACCACGCAGTCTAGGTTATCCATGATGTAGCGGTTTTCTCCGACGGCACCCCGCAATGCAGCGATCGCGGGGTCCATCCTCGACAATGCCTCGTAGTAAGCGATTCGCGCCTCGGTCAGGTCGCCGTCGAGCAGTGCCTCAGCGAACGGGCCGTGGCTAACCGCGCCGAGCCGTTCATAGAATCGCCTGCCCAATACCCGGTCGCCCGCACTGTCGAGTGCCCTGTAGAGACGCCGTGGGCAATCTGGCAGGGCGGCTCGCAGGAGCTTGCGCGGGTCGGTGCTGTTGATGACCTCAGCCACCTCAGCATCCGATTGAGCAGCTTCGGGCGCGAGATAGAGATATGCGCCGATGGCGTGAATGGCTTCGGGCGGAGCCACGATCAGACGCGCGATGAGGAGTGGTCTTGCCCGGATGAGTGCCGCCATTCGTGTCGAAAGGGCTTCACCGAAGATGCCGAGGAGAGGCGCACGTTCACGCGGTGCCTGGACGCTTTCGTTGCTCATGCATCTTGCGTAGCCGAAAATCGAAATCTGGCAATGAAATCGAGGTCACGCTGTTGCGAGGCCGCTACGACTAGCTAAGGCATGCAGCACCAAAGCGCTGTTGACCGTAACGCCTGTGGCGAAGCAGCCTCGCTGGGCTAAGTGGAGGCAGCATCATGGCCACAAGGTTCACTGAACTGGTTGGCTGCACTGTGCCAGTCCAGCAAGCTGGAATGGGCTCGTTGGCACCGCCTGAGTTGGCCGCAGCGGTGTCTGAGGCGGGCGGCCTCGGCATGCTGGGCACTGCCCGCGGCGGGCTGAGCCCGGCAACACTCTCGACGATGCTTGACCGCCTGCATGGGCTAACCTCCAAACCGTTTGGGGTCAACTTCATTGTCTCCCCGCTACACCTCCGGGGTGGACCTAATCGACCACCGCTTGATCTCCACTGCATTGAGATCGCCGCCCGCTCGGCGAGGGTAGTGGAATTCTTCTATGGTGAGCCCGATCCTCGTTTGGTCGATATGGTCCATGCAGGAGGGGCTTTGGCTGCTTGGCAGGTAGGCTCGCGGGAGGAAGCCATCGCGGCAGAAGCGGCAGGCTGCGACTTCGTGGTAGCTCAAGGGATCGGCGCAGGTGGCCACGTTCGGGGCACTGTGGGTACCTTCCCGTTGCTCGGGGATGTGCTGGAAGCCCTCAGGATACCGGTGGTGGCCGCAGGTGGCATTGGCACAGCAAAGGCTGTAGCGGCTGCGCTGGCCGTCGGCGCCGACGGCGTGCGGGTGGGAACCCGCTTCGTGGCCACCCACGAGGCGGGGGCACATCCAGAGTATGTGGCGGCCCTGATTGCCGCGCGGGCGGAGGACACCGTGTACACGGGAGCCTTTCACCTAGGCTGGCCCGACGCGCCGCACCGCGTTCTGCGGTCCTGCATCACCGCGGCGGAGGCGTTCCAAGGCGATGTGGTTGGCGAGGCTGTGCGGCTCGACGGAACGCCAATGCCGATCCTCCGCTTCGGCACTGCGGTTGTGGATCGGACGGTGACAGGGACGATCGCAGCAATGGCGCTGTGGGCCGGAGAGTCGGTCAGCGGGGTGACCAGGGTGCAGGCGGCGGCTGAGGTCGTACGAGAACTCACTACGGGCACCGGAGTAGAGGGCCGCTAAGGGTTCGACCGTCTCTCTGCCTCAGTCGCTCCTACGGCGCCAAAACCGAACACGGCATGAGCACCATTTGGGAAACCCAAAGGAGGGCGCAAGGCGTGCATTGAGGCAGCCGCCGCCGGGGTCAAGGACGCGTGTGCGATGCCGACCAGCGCCGGTAAAGACCCCAGCAGAGTATCCCAGGGGAAGCTGTCATGCGCATTCTGGCGTATCCGCCCCACCAGAAGGAGGGCGCCTTCCACTGCCGGGGTGGCCCGCCTGTCGCGCGAATGAACTCTCGTGCCCTTCGCCGGTTGGGCCGATCTACGCACCCAATTACCCGCGATCCGCGAATTCGGGCCTGGGTTTGCGAGCGCCAGGGGGAACGGCTGATGGACGTGTTGGTCGTGGAGGACAAGCCGCTGATCCGGGAAGCGGTGGCACGCGGTCTACAAGAGACGGGCTTCCAGATCGAGGAAGCCGCCACCACCGAAGCTGCATTGGCTGCAATCGAAAAGGCCGCCGCCGCGAGCGGGCCGCCGTCCGTGGTCGTAACCGGCCTCCACCTCGGTCCCGGTACAGACGGCTTTGCGCTTGGGGCGGAGGTGCTTCGGCGCTGGCCCGAGGTGGGCGTGGTCTACATGACGTGCCATCCCGACGCGCTCGATGGACATCTGCTCGGCCCGCGCGAGCATTATGTCGTCGAGCCTTTCGCGGCCGAGACGCTGCGGCAAGCGGTGCGTCGCCTGATGCCTACCTTAGCGCTGGCCCGGATGCCGCCCTTGGCGTGGCTGGGGCAGGTGGTTGCTGCCGCCCTCGGCCTGAGCGGCCCGAGGGGGCCATAGAAGGCTGCGCTGCTCGTCTTGGTAGAGCGCTTGCGGCGTCGAGGGAGGTGCAGGACCCGCCGTTCACCATTCTCGACGGATTGCGGTGCATCGTTGCGGAGATGATATTGCAAAATTGGTTCTAAGTGGATTTCGACGGTGCCCCTACGAGCATCTGGGTAGGACCAGAGCAAATCACGCCTTGTACCGAGTAGTGCCCCGCATCGGGCGGCCTGACGGCTCCGTCTGGCGACCTCGACCTCACCTCATCTATGTCGAGCCGCACCACGTACCTGCACATCGGCTAGTTCGGATCGACGATCTTCCAGTAAGAGTCTTTCCGCACCACCTTGCCGTCGCGGAACTCGTAGAAGTCGCAGCCACGCACCTCGATGGGCTTGCCGGTCGTGGCCGTGGTGCCGCGCAAGGTCCACTTCGATATACCCGCGTCACCCGCCACGTAGTGCTGGTCGTCCCCGTAATGCACATCCGGGATACCGTCGAACCGCGATTGAAGCGCCTGCCGGACAGCGGCGAAACCCTGGTGGCGGTTGCCCCATGGATGCGGACCGCGCGGCATTTCCAGCATGCAATCGTCAGCAAAGAACGTCATCACAGCATCCACGTCATGGCTGTTGAAAGCGCCCAAGATGGCCTTCAAGACGGCAACCGTCGGTCCTTTGGTCGAAGCCATTCTATCCTCCGGGACGCGAGCTACCGCATCATGTGGCTGCGCAAGTAGGCGCACCACTCGGAAGCTGCGGTGGGAACGATACTGCTGTTGATGAGCGCGGCAACAAGCAGGACCCACGGCTTTGATGCCCAACCCGCGATAGGCGCACCGCGACCTCACCATCTTGTTGCAAGCTCGGCTTGGAATTCGGCGGCATGCTGCCCGCTGGCCCTTTGCCCGGCCATCTGGCCTTTTTTGAAGGCGTTCACGCGTGGAGACCGCACCGATAACGGCCGACGGGATGCCGCCCCTCAAACGCCGACACCTCCTCGCGCTCGTGGGCCTCAGCGCCGTTGCCGCCTCTGCCCCCGCGCCCACTGAGGCGCTGGAACTCGCCAATCCGCAGAAACTCGTCGTGGACAACCGGGAGCCGGGCGTGCGCATTATCGGCGCTCGCGGGGAGTTCGTCGCTGCGCGCGGTGCGTACTACGCGCCTGCCGTGCCGTACGGGCATCTGCCGGTCCAACTCCCCCACGCCCTCGTGGCCAGCGAGGACCGGCGCTTCTACGAGCACTTTGGAATTGACCCATGGGGCATCGCTCGGGCGATCGCCTCCACCATCACAGGGCGGACGCAAGGCGGTAGCACGCTGACCCAGCAGACACTCAAGGAAGTCTATCTCAAGCGGGAGAACGTGCTGGTGCGTAAGGCGCTGGCCGAACCGGTGCTCGCGCCGCTTCTTGAACTCAACCTCACCAAGGAGGACATCCTCTTCGTATACCTCAACCGCGTCTACTTCGGCGGTAGCGCCTACGGGATCGAGGCAGCGGCCCGGGTCTACTTCGCCAAGGCTGCACGTGACCTAACCGTTTTGGAGGCGGCCGTACTCGTCGCTCTGCTGCCCGCACCGAACCGCCTCAATCCGCATCGCAACCCCGACCTCGCGCGCGACCGGGGGCTCCGCGTCGTCGAACAGATGGTCGAACAGGGCCTCCTCACACGCACCGACGCCAACACCGCGAAGGAACAGCGGCTCGCTGTCGCACCGTCGTGTTCGGCCTGGGGCGGCTTTCATCCCGGCGGGATGCAAGTCGGCTGGTTCGCCCGCTGGATCGAGGCGGAGGCCGACGCGGTGTCGGGAGAGCGCTCCGGCACCCGCACGATCCTGACCACGCTCGACTCCCGCATTCAGAAGGCGGCCGAGAGACACCTGGGTGACGCATTGAGCCGCTACGGCCAGCAGATGAATATCGAGGAGGGTGCCGTGGTGGTAATGCGCCCGGACGGCGCGGTCGTCGCCATGGTGGGCGGACGAGACTACCGAGCCAAGGAGTGGAACCATGCCACCCAAGCCCGGCGGCAGCCCGGCTCGGTAGCCAAGCTATTCGTCTATCTCGCCGCGCTCGAACGCGGTCTGACCCCGCAGCAGCGGGTGAGTGACGATCGTCTCAGCGTCGGCGGGCGACCGGTTCGGAACTTTGACGACCGCTATCTCGGCGAGGTGGCACTCGAAGCGGCCCTCGCACGCTCGTCGAATACCGCGGCCGTGCGGTTGGCGTCCGGCCACCTGGGTGAGGTGCGAGACATTGCGCGGCGGCTCGGCATCACGGCCGACCTCTCCGGGGAGGCGGGCGACCTCGCGCTGGGCACCTACGATACAACGCTGCTTGACCTCACGGCGGCCTACGCGGCCTTGGCCAACCGGGGCAGGCCGGTCGCGCCCTACTGCGTCCGAGAGGTCCGCGGCAACGAAGGGCAGCGCCTCTATGTTCAGGTGGAGCACTCTCGACAGCCGGTCATCCGGCCGCGGCACGTCGAGGCAATGCGGCGGATGCTGGCAGGGGTGGTCCAGGGCGGGACCGGGAGGGCGGCAAACCCCGGTGTCTGGGCGGCGGGCAAGACCGGCACCACGAGTGGGAACAGGGACGCATGGTTCATCGGCTTCACCGAGCGTTACGTCGGGGGTGTGTGGCTCGGGAACCCCTCAGCCACCACACCGATGCACGGCGTCTCGGGCGGAGGACTGCCTGCCCGGATATGGCGGGCGGTGATGATGGAGGCGGCCCGGGTGTAAAGCGCCAGCGTCATGCGCATGCATTCGGCGGTAGTAAACAAGATGCCGCTGCTAAGTTCGGACCGTTCACCGCGAGCGCTATCACCGCCGCGGCCGCATAGATGAGAGCGGAGACGGCCCGACGATCTCGCGGCAGCGCAAGGAGGTGTCCTCGCGGGTGAGGCTCAACTTGATCGTCGAGCAAGCTATTTACCCGCTGCGCGAGATAGCCTCCTGGCCCTCAGGACGATGATGTCGGGCATCGTCTCCGGCAGGGCTCCAAGCATCAGTTCTAACATCATTGACCAACGGGCTACGATTGTCGAAATCTACGCGCCGATGCTGGCTTGATGCTCGATGATGAACGGATCGGGCCATCACCCTGACGATGATCCTCTGAGAGGCGGCTGGGGGCGGTGAGGTGAGGTTAGGGTCGGGCTGGCGAGGATGTCAGGATCATCATCGCTGACATTTGGCCGAAGCCGCCGGTCGACCCTCAGGCCTGCTGGCCAAATTCTCCTTCAACTGATCTCGCCACTTCATAATTGTTGCCATCGGGCTCGGGACACCTGAACTAATATTTTGACGCTAATCATCGGTACTGTGGCGTCACGGCCTGGGTTAAACGATCAGCAGGATAATCCCGAACGGTCCGCTGCATCATCAACAGCGACCACGAACATATGAAAACGTTTGCCCTGTGATAGCCGCTACGTTATGAGATAGAAACAACAGGCCAGTTTCAATCGCAGGATGCATGATGGACGGCTCGAACAAGCTATCGTCACGAGATTTTCTCCTGGCGCGCGCCCTGGCCGACGCGAAGAAATGGTGCGTAGGAGCGAGCGCGACTGTCGGCGCCCGGCCGTCGGATCAGTATTGGGTTGCCCTGTTTCGACGCCTTCAATCGGAGCCCATTACAGAGAAAGAAGCTCATCTCTTTCTGACAACATTCCAACTAACAAACAGAGTGATCTGGGATAAAGCAAACGTTGCTGCCCAAATGTGCGCTCTGCGCGAGCAGGAGCCATTCGAACCCGTCGAAAGTATCCAGAGGCTCGCCCACGTCCTGCGCGGTTGCAACGCCCGCGGCACGCGCCAGACCTCGGCGGCCAGCAAGTTGGCGATGTTTGCCAAGCCGTCGGCCGAGGTGTTCATCTGGGATGCCCTGGCCAGTCGCTCAGCGCGCATGAGGGACTCGTGTCGAGACGCGGTAGACGGCACCACCCCAAAGCGGCGCGCAAGCATGTCCATCTACACCACGGCGGACGGCGAGCATGACTACGCCGCGTTCCATGCCGCATGCGCTCGTGCGCTCCACGATGAACAGAGGCGTCCCGATTTCGTGGAGGCAGCAGCCATGTTCGCTGAATATCTTGCCCATACCGACGGACCAATGGCCGACCGCATGCTGGTACCGAGATCATTCGTCGAGCGCCGGTTGCTCGACAAACTGATGTTTTGGGAAGGTTGGGGGCAGAAATACGGCGACATGCGCCCGTTTTGAATCGGCAGCGCCCCTTCCCGGCCGCTTGGGAGGTGTGATTGGCGAAACCGAACAGAGTCGGCATTCCGTACTGCACCTCTCCATCAAACAAACTCAGCTTCCTAAAGGATAGGTCATGCAATATCGGATATCGCTACCAGAGCTTCGCCCGCCGTGCTCGCGGAACGACGACGCTACCGATGATACGGACAGCCGCACCAAAATGGCCTGGGCCTACGCGATGGGACTCTTCGGAGATACCGTCGCTGCAATGTCAGTCTCATCGGACCTCGCGCGACTGCATGATCACAAGGGCACTCTTCACGTTGTATTAAAGACGAACGCCGTCCTGTCAGACAAACTCATCAATGCGCTCCGCCAAGCTTGGTCTGACGTAGCTGGTGAGAATGCGAGCGATGTCGAGGTCGTCATGCTTGGCACTGAGGAGTATCAACGTGTCTGGCGTGCAAGGCGTTTCGCCTAAAAGCCGAGCTATGCGCGGGGGGGGGGCGGCAGGGGCGAATAGTGGGGACCAGATCGGCGTCCTGCTTTTGGACGGCTGAGCCAGTCCCGTCGCCGCTTACCGAGCCAATTCTAGCCGACCAGACGTAGTCGACAACTGGCCCAAGTGGTCCCGAGCGGCCCGCAGTACCATCAAAGACGTACATCCAACGTAAACCATGCAGTGGTCGGCTTGATCGATCCGGGCAAGAAGTCGGACATCGGGACGGTTCTCCATTCCAAACTCGAAGTCGCCGAATGCAACAGGTTCGACGGCGAAATCGGCGACGAAGGGATGGCTGTCTGGCGCGGCTGGTCGCCGAACGATCGCGTGGTAGCGCATGAAGATTGGAAGCTGCGCTGTTCCGAATTCATTATGATGTTGACATGAACCGGTGGGTGCGGGTACATCAGTCCTTCCACAGAAGGATGTCGCTCGTCCTGACTACAAGCGGAAGCGAAGCACTTCAAAACAAATCGTTGCATTTTATTCAATGAGATCACGGCATGGTTTGGACAAAAGTTGTAATCTCCTGTTCCGAACCGGCTGGCGATGTTAGCGCTTTCCCGGTTGAGACAGAAAATCGAGGCGTTGCGGTTAAGCGCGCGCTTCGTGAATATTCAACGGAACGGCTCCGCTCAGTTGATACCATTTCCGCCACGACGGAGGATGGTCCTCTCACCAGCGATGAGAGCCTACCAAAGTTGCGTTTATGAGCCGAGCGTCTGCTGCGAGAAATGGACTGGAAGCATTTAGGTTTGGGTTGCTTTCAGGCGCCATAATCGAGGGCAGGACTATCAAGAGAGCCAGGACCGGCAACCGCGGGCAAAAGCATTAGGCCAAAGGCAACCGCCTGATGACAGGGTATAATCATTACCAAAACTGCTCATGCGGATGGTGTGTGGGCGGGAGAGGTTCTAATGATCAAATAATCCCGAACGGTATCGGCTCGTGGCCGGGTGTCAGGTCTACGCTTGAAAGCTATACGACACCGAATGCGCGCTGCCCAGTGTGCAGTGCCGTGGTTTATTTCTATCAGTCGCCATCGGGCGGAAAGGTTTTTTTCGACGAACTCGGCCCTCCATGGCCAAAGCACCCTTGCACCGATAACCCTTTGCCTCATTCAGTAAGAACCCGCAGCCTCAGTTACTCAGTACGCAACGCGGCCGCCGATCCGTCCTGGCGGAAAGAGGGTTGGGTGCCTATACGGGTCGAGGTGGTTCGCCGCCGTGGTGAGTGGGGCGAGATTACAGGGCGGCGCCTGGACAACCACAAAAGTTTCGTGAGGCTGGTGCGCTGGTGGGAAGCGCTCATACCCGGTGTGCCAGCGCTCGTAAAACCTTTGAACGCTCGCGGGCTCGGGCTAATCGAATGGATTGCCACGACACCGCGGGGGCTCAAGGTCGCTAAAGACACCCTCGCTCACCAAGCCTATCAAAAATGCTCCAACCGGGTAATCAAAGCGGCTCTGGCGGGCGACGGGGCCTGCGCAACAAAAGTCGGGAGAGCAGTTTCGTTTGATTGGGCAAAGGGTGCGGATGGGCCTCAGGACGCTGAGTACCCTGTATTCTTAGATTGGTCGATCGCCGAGGAATGGTTTCGCTTGGCGGCCCAGTTAGGCGACTCCGAGGCCATCGACCTCCTCAAGCGCATCCCCAGTACCGGTCAGCGATAGCCCAACTGGGTGTCCGCAGCATCCGAGAATGTGGCGGGCAGGCCGAAGCTTTAGTTCACCTCGGGCAACGGACCTACTTACCTTCTGACAAGCAATCTGCTCCGGGTTGCTGCGGATGAGGCCGACCTCCACCTTTCCAGCCAACATCATTTCCCTACGCCCACTCTGCGCTTGGCGCGTAGAGCGACACCGGCATATGGCGGAAGGCTGTTGCGGCTACGTCGCTGCGCTGACTCGCATCCCCGGCATCTTGTCGATGGGCATCAGCCCTGTGGCGATTAGGCTCATGCTGCTCACCATGTCGCTCTCGTCGGGGATGGACCCGCGGCCCGGGAACTCGATTGCCCGCAGGCCATGGCGGCCTAGCTCGGCTGCGAGCGTGGAGGCGGTGATCGTCCAGCCAAGCGAAGCCCGTGGTGGGATCGGAAGCCTCGACAAGAGGACCGCTGGCTTTGCTATCGGATTCTGGCCCGGGTGTGCTGACGAATTTTGGCCCACCTG